>DAOSDI010000011.1:0-30670 GCA_035362275.1 Candidatus Pacearchaeota archaeon
GCGCGACGAAGATCCGGAGATCGGCAAATGGGTTTTGTTCGGCGGGGGAGTTAAAGACGGCGAAACGCCGGAAAGCGCGCTGGCGCGGGAAATCAAAGAGGAGCTCGGTTTTGAAATCGGGCGCGCGGAATTTTTTGGCGAATATATTGACCGCGGCATCAAGCAAATGATTTACATTCTGGCTGAGCCGGTGGAATTGGAAAATTTGAATCTTGGCGAAGGCGCGGCCATGCGATTTTTTTCGCCCGCCGAATTGCAAAACTTGAACATCGGTTTTAATTTCAAACAAATTCTTAACGATTATCTGAAAAAGATCGGCTAAATAACGGGTAGGCAGACTGGCCATATATTTAATTTTGAATATTTTTAATAAAAAATCGGTTCCATGAATTTATTTTGCAAAAATTCGCAAAGTGATCCGTTTGGGATTTTGGTGGCCGCGGCCAATGTGGCGCGAAAATCCAAATTCGTTTTCATCAATGAAGATAAATTGGATATTGTCGCCGCCGCAGTTGGCAAAAAATTAAAATCCGGTTTGGAGAGTGCCGAAACATCTTTTTGGAGCGCGGGCAATTTTGAGGATGACCTTCGGCTGGTGTTTTTTGAGGATGCGGTTAATTTTTCTTTTTGGAACGGCGCGGGAATGCCACAATGGCGGATAACTTATCCCGAAGGAGTGCAGGCAAACGGTGGTTGGTATTCATTGGTGGCCGGGTTTCGCCGGACGATTGAAGAGGGAATTCCGGTTCTTGACGCTGAATTTGCTTCAAAGTTAACGCTTGACCAATGCCGTAAAATATTTGCCGGGGATGGCGGCGTTGATATTCCGATGGTTGAGGCTCGTCAAAATAATTTGAATGAGGCCGGAAAAATTTTGTTAAAAAATTATAGCGGTCGTTTTTTGATGCTGTTGCAAAAAGCGGATTTTGACGCGGTTAAAATCGTAAAATTTCTTTATGAAGAATTTCCGTCTTTTCGCGATGAGGCGGTTTATAAAAACGAAAAAATTCTTTTTTTGAAACGGGCGCAAATTTGTGCCAGCGATATCAACTATGTCGTTGAAAAATACGGGGAAAGGCCAATCGCCAATTTGGATGGGCTCACTGCATTTGCGGATTATAAATTGCCACAAATTTTGAGAAAGTTCGGCGCCATTGGCTATGCGGATGGATTGGCGCAAAAGATTGACGGTTTTGTTTCCATTAAATCCGGCAGCCCGGAGGAAGTTGAAATTCGGGCGGCGGCGATATGGTGCGTTGAACTCATCCGCTATCGGCTGAAAATTTATACCGCGGCACAAATCGACAACGCGCTGTGGTTGATGAGCCAAGACCAAGCCGGCGTTAAACCATTCCATCGTTGCCGCACGATTTTCTATTGAAAATATATTCCATTTGGAATATTGGAATATATGGAATTATGGAAATAAAAATTATTGAAGGGGATATAGCAAAATTGGAAGTGGATGCGATTGTTAACGCGACCGATGAAAGAATGTCGGGCGGCGGCGGGGTGGATTTGGCGATTCATCGCGCCGCCGGGCCGGAATTGTCGGAAGAATGCAAAAAATTGGGCGGTTGCAAAACCGGTGAAGCCAAAATCACCAAGGGCTATAATCTGCCGGCAAAATATGTTATTCATACGGTGGGTCCGGTTTATGGCAAAGAAAATGGCAAAGAGGCAAAATTATTAGCCGATTGTTATGGAAATTGCCTCAAATTGGCCAGAGAAAAGGGAATCCGCACGATCGCGTTTCCGGCAATATCAACGGGCGCTTACGGTTACCCTAAAAATGAGGCGGCCGAAATCACCGTTAAAACAGTTCAAGATTTCTGCAATTTTAATCCTGCCGGTTTTGACGAAATAATCTTTGCTTGTTTTGATAAGGAAACTTATGGAATTTATAAAAAATTATGTTGATTGATAATTTGGATGAATTATTTAAAAAATCGGAATCAGCCAAAAGACAGAAAGGGATTTTATGGTTTGGCATATCCGGTTCGTGGCGCAAGACGAATTTTGAAGTAGAAAGATCGGTGAGAAACGCGGTGAAAAAAATTATTGCAAGGGGTGACGGCATTATTTCAGGCGGGGCGTTGAATGTTGATTATTTTGCCACGGATGTAGCGATGGAACTGAATTTTGCGACAGATAAAATAAAAATATTTTTGCCCGTGATTCTTGAATTATACGCGGCGCATTATCGCAAAAGGGCGGGAGAGGGAGTGATTACGATCAAGCAAGCGGAGGATTTGATTTTCCAATTAGAAGAATTAAAACGGCGCAATCCAAATTCGATTATTGAAAATAAAACAAACAAGGTGGTTGACGACGAAGCTTATTTTGAAAGAAATGGCGCGGTGGTTGACGCATCCGACGCGTTGTTGGCATTCCAGGTGAACGATTCTTTTGGGTGCGAGGATACAATCCAAAAAGCGTTAAATCAAGGCAAGAATGTTTATTTGGAAAAATATACGATTAACGATTAATTTTTAAATTATGGAAACCACATTTTGCCGGGTCAATACCAAAGATGAATTGCGGCTGGACGGATTGCTGTTTGCGCCGGAAGGGGAGGCGCGCGCCGCGGTTTTGCATATTGCGGGACGCGCCGGCAATTTTTACGCCAACGGGTTTTTGGACGCAATGGTTGGAAATTACACAAATGCCGGCTTGGCGCTCTTGTCGGTGAACACGCGCGGGCATGATCATATCGCCGATTTTCGGGTTGGCAAAACCGAGAAAATCGTCAGGATCGGCCAAGCGTTTGATATTTTTGAGGAATGCGTTTTGGACATCGCCGCGTGGGTTGAATTTTTAAAAAATAAAGGATTCAAAAAAATAATTTTGCAGGGACACAGCCAGGGCGCGGCCAAGCTGGTCTATTTTCTGAGCAAAGAGCTCCGGCCGGAAATTGCGGCCATGGTGTTGATGTCGCCGGCGGACGCGCCGGGGTTGTTGCGCAAATATCAACCTGAGGCGTTTGCACAAAACTTGGTATTGGCAAAAGAAATGATTCGGTCGGGAAGAGGGGAAGATCTTTTGCCCGATAAAATTCGCGGCTGGTATTATATCTCGGCCAAGACTTTTGTTAATGAGATGAGCGGAAAAGAGGCTGATATTTTCCCGATTTTTGACGATGGCGATTTCGGCAAGCTGGAAAACATCAAAGTTCCGGCGTTGGCCTTCTATGGAGAGAACGAGAATACCTTAATATATTCGGCGCAGAAAGATTTGGAAATCATCGCGCCGCATTTGAAAAACCCAAGATCAAAAACATTCATCATCAATGGCGCCGACCACACCTATTTTGAAAAAGAAGGAATTGCCGCGCGGATGATCGTTGATTGGCTGAAAAATATTTTAGAGCGTTGAACGATTGTTGAATTTTAACAATACAGGAATCGTTTTAAAATTAATTTTTTTAAAATTTGACGATTTTGTTAATTATTCAGCGTTCTTATTTTATGATATTTGAAATATGCAAACGAAATTGATTGAATTTAAAAATCAAAATAATGAAACTTTGCGGGGGATAATCACCGCGCCTGACAAAAAGCCGCGCGCGGCGGCGGTTTTCTTGCAGGGGTTTGAACGCAATGCCACGGTGGAGAAAAAGTCAAAAATGACGGCCGGTGAATTGGCGGAGCGGGGCATAGTTTCGTTGCGTTACGATGCGGCCGGGTGCGGGTTGTCGGATGGCGATTTTTCAAAATTTACTTTGAATGGCCGGGCGCGGGAATTGTCAAAAGCGCTGGAAGTTTTTCAGAAAGAATTCGGCGGATTAAAAATCAATTTTGTCGCGCATAGTTTGGGAATGTGTCCGCTGGCATTGGTTTTGAACGAGATTAAGCCGCTGACCAACAAAATGGTGTTTATCGCGCCGGCGTTGAACCAGAAAGACCTGATGAGATTTTATTTTGTCCGCGACTCAATGAAGGAAGAAAAGAGGCAAGCAAAAATAACATGGGATAATTACAAACAATATTTGGATGAGGGCAAATTTTTGCAAGATTGCGCGCGGGCCGGAAAAATGGTGCGGGAAAATTATATCAACCCCGATTATTTCATGGAGGCCAAAGATTTTGATTTTTCCCATAACTTTGACGAGATAAAAGAAAAAGTTTTGCATGTGCACGGCGAATTTGATTTGTCAGTGCCTCTGGAAAGTTTGAATGTCAAATTTCCGAACCGGATAATCGTCAAAGGCGGCGATCATGATCTGGAACGCCCGGATTTTTGGGGGCAGTGGTTTGGCAAAGCGGTTGATTTTTTGGCCGGATAATATGAAAAAAATTTTGTGCAGCGCGTGTTTATTGGGAATAAATTGCAAATATAACGGCGGCAACAATGCCAACGCGAAGGTTTTGGAATTGGCCAAAAAAGAAATTTTGGTTCCAGTCTGCCCGGAACAATTGGGCGGTTTGCCAACGCCGCGGCCGCGGTCTTGCCGGAAGGGGGATAAGGTTATTGATGAGTTGGGAAATGATAAAACCGATGCGTTTGTGAGGGGCGCGCAAGAAGTTTTGCAGATCGCCAAAGGATTGAATATCCGCGAAGCGATTTTGAAACAAAAAAGCCCGTCATGCGGGTGCGGCAAAATCTATGCCGATTTTGGCGGGAGGATTATTGATGGTGATGGGATTACCGCAGAATTATTAAATCGGAATGGCATCAAAATTATTTCCGAGGAAGAATTATGATTATGAAAAAGAGGGTGGCGGTCAATGATAAAATGCAGAAGGGGTATGAGTATTTTTTGACTGAACCGGCGGGGGAAAATTTCGCGCCGGAATTTTTGCCGGAATTAACGCCCAAACAGATGCTGGCGATGGGAATTTTCGGCGGCAAATATATGACCGATTGCAGAAAAGAGTTTCCAAAAGACTGGTTTGCCAGCGCCAGACTCAATTCGGAATTCCATGATCCAAAATTGAATTATTTCGGGGTTAATGCCTCCCAGCCGTTGAGCGTGTGGCGCAAAAAGGGATGGATATACCCGGCGGATCCGCGCGGATGGTTTCAGTGGTATTGCCGCTATTTTATGGGCCGGCGGATGCCCGAATATGACCAATGGCAGATCAAGCGATGGAAAGCGATTCGCCGTCATATTGCCCAGATCAAAAAAAAATGCGCGCCGCGCGATCTTTCGTGCCGCCGCCGCCAGCGCCAGGCGGTTCTGCACTGGGCCTATGATGCGCGAAAAATATAAAAATTATGAATGATAAATTGATGGATGTTTGCGACGAAAATAACAATATTATCGGGCAAGGGATGAAAAGCCATATTTTGAGAAATGGGTTGTGGCACCGCACTGCCCGGGTTTTTGTTTATAATTCGCAAGGTGAAATTTTGATGTAGCTACGCGGGAGAGGCAAAGAATTGTATCCGAACCGTTGGGATGTCGGCGCAGCGGGCCATGTGTCCGCCGGCGAGGATTATTTGGACACTGCGATTCGGGAAACGGGCGAAGAAATCGGTTTGGCGATCCAAAAAGAAAATCTTGATTTGTTGTTAATTGATAAATTTGAACAACTTTGGGAAAATATCATGAAAAAGTTTTTGCCGCTTCTTATCTGGCGAGGTTTGACGGCGGAATCGGAAAAATGAAGATTCAGGAATCCGAAGTCCAAAAATTGGAATTTGTTTTTGCTGATGATTTGGAAAAAGATTTAAAAAAGTTTCCAAAAAAATATTCTCCGCATTCAAACGAATACTGGCTACGGATTATTGACGGCGTGAAAAAAATGACAGGCGTTTAAACAAAAAAAAAGAATCTAGCGGAATCTTTTGCTATATTCTTTATGGTCTGGCTGTTGCCAGTTGGGGCATTGCCATTCTCCTCTTAAATATTCAAGGCATTCTTCGCCGCAAATTGGGCATGGGTGTTTTTTGTGGAGAAGGGGTAATTTTAAAACAGCAAGTTCATTTTTGATTGACTCGGTCGTCATTTTCAGAATTATCACCGAAATAATTTAATATCATTTTTATTAATCTGTCAAATTCAGGAGTGGATTTTGGGGTGTTTTTATGGTACTATAAATTTAATATGACATTGGCGGAATTCATCAAGCAAAGAAAATATCTGGTTTGGAGCACCGATAATTACGATAATCTCGGCCCGGAAGTGATTACCGAGGCGGTTTTGAACTACGGCGATTTTGGCGACATTGACGAACTTAAAAAAATAATCGGCATCAAAAAAATGGCCAAGATATTCAGAAAAGCGGCCAAGCAAAAAAGGACCAACTTACGGCCGGAGATCATTAATTATTTCAATTTATATTTCAAAAAATACGCCAAATGATCCACAAAGAAATCCTAACCCGGGAACAAACAATATTATTGCCGGCGTTGAAGGCGTTTTCTCGAAAATTTGGATTGGTGGGAGGCACGGCAATCGCGTTGCAAATCGGCCATCGCAGGTCGGTTGATTTTGATATGTTTTCGTTTGATAAATTCAGCAATTCGGCGGTTGAGAGAAAAATAAAAGAAAAAACCGCGATCGATAAAATAATTGTTGACAAGCTGGATGAATTTACATTTATCGCCAGGGGAGTGAAATTCACTTTTTTCCGCTATATTTATGAAATCGAATATTCTCAAAAACTGGACGCTTTTGTAAAAATGCCGGATTTACTTACTTTGGCGGCGATGAAAGCGTTCGCGCTGGGCCGCCGGGCGAAATGGAAAGATTATGTCGATTTATATTTTATAATGCGCGATTTCCACGGCATTAACGAGATTGTCGGGAAGGGGAACCAAATTTTTGGTTCGGAATTCAACGAAAAAATATTCAAAGTTCAATTGGCTTATTTTAAAGATATTAATTATGAAGAAACCGTTCGTTATATGCCTGGGGTCGAAATAAGCGATGCAAAGATAAAAAAAGGATTGAAAAAATTCAGTCTGGGATGAAGCAAAATTATCGGATATTTGCAAAAATAAAATCATGGACGCAAAAGAAATTCGGGAGAAATATTTGAGCTATATGAAAAAGCGGGGGCACGCAATCGTGCCTTCTTGCGGTTTGGTGCCGGATAATGATCCGACGACTTTGTTCACTTCGGCGGGGATGCAGGCGATGATCCCTTATCTTTCGGGAGAGAGGCATCCGCTGGGCACGCGCATTGCCAACGCGCAAAAATGTTTGCGCACCCAGGATATTGAGGAAGCGGGAGACAACCGCCACACCACTTTTTTTGAAATGCTGGGCAACTGGTCGCTGAATGATTATTTCAAAAAAGAACAGATTTCTTGGATGTTTGAATTTTTGACCAAAGAGGTCGGCCTGGATCCGAAAAATATCTATGTTACCGCGTTTCGCGGTTTGCCCGAAGCCGGAATTCCCAAAGATGAAGAAACCGCCAACATCTGGAAGGAGATGTTTGCCGCCGCGGGGGTGACTGCCGCCGCGGTTGATTTTGCGGAAACCGGCGGAATGCAAAACGGAAGGATTTTTTATTATGACGAAAAAAAGAATTGGTGGTCGCGTTCCGGCACTCCGGACAAAATGCCCGAAGGCGAATTGGGCGGGCCGGACTCAGAAATCTTTTATGATTTTGGCGCAGACTTAAAACTGCACGAAAATTCGCCGTGGAAAGATTTGCCGTGCCATCCCAATTGCGATTGCGGCCGGTTTTTGGAGATCGGCAACAATGTGTTTATGGAATATGTGAAACGCGCCGGCGCCGTGGTGAAAATGGAAAACCACAATGTTGATTTTGGCGGCGGTTTGGAGCGTATCGCCGCGGCGGCAAACAGCGACCCGGATGTTTTTAAAATCGATTTATTTTGGCCGGTAATTGAAAAATTGCAGGAATTGTCCGGCAAAAAATACGGAGACGGCGCGAAGACAATCGCGGCGATGCGCGTGATCGCCGATCATATCCGCGCCGCGGCGTTTTTAATCGGGGATGGCGTGCTTCCTTCCAACAAAGCGCAAGGCTATTTTGCGCGCCGTTTGGCGCGCCGTGCGATTGTCAAAGGCCATGAATTGGAAATTGAAAATAATTTTTTGGATAAAATTGCAAGTATATATTCAAATATATATTTAAACATATACAAACTGCCGACAGAGCAAATTAAAAGCGAATTGAAAAAAGAAGAAATCAAATTCAGAAAAACTTTAAAACAAGGGTTAAAAGAAATGGAAAAACGGATTGCGGAAAACACACTAGATGGAAGGCAATTGTTTGATTTATATCAAAGCTATGGATTTCCGCTGGAATTAAGTTTGGAAATTGCCAAAGAAAAGAATGTATCAATTGCCAAAAGCGCAGTGGATAATTTCAACGCGGAGCTTAAAAAACATCAAGAACTTTCGCGCACGGCCGGCGCGGGAATGTTTAAGGGGGGGCTGGCGGACGCGGGGGAGCAAACAACCAAACTGCACACGGCGGCGCATTTGCTTCTGGCGGCGTTGCGGCAGGTATTGGGCGATCATGTGGTTCAGCGCGGCTCCAATATCACCGCCGAGAGATTGCGGTTTGATTTTTCCCATCCGGAAAAAATGACGCCCGAAGAAATTAAACGAGTTGAAAGGCTGGTGAACGGGCAAATACAAAAGAATGTTGCCGTTAATAGAGAGGAGATGGCTTTGGAAGATGCGCGCGCGAGCGGCGCGATGGGGGTGTTCGGATCAAAATACGGCGGTCGGGTGACGGTTTATACAGTCGGGGATTTCTCCAAAGAGATTTGCGGCGGGCCGCATGTTGAGAATACCGGAAAATTGGGAAATTTTAAAATCATCAAAGAAGAATCTTCGTCGGCGGGAGTGCGCCGGATAAAGGCGGTTCTTGGGTAGCCGTTTTCCACAAGGCGATATTTGCGTTGTTTTTTGAAATTGCTAGAATGAAGTCGTAGAATATATAAAACTCCGGAAAGCGGAGAAAAACAAATATGGACAAAAAAATAATTTATTACGCGATCGGAGGTTTGTTGTTGATTTTGGCGGTGTGGGGGATTGTTGCCATAAATTCGCAAAAAAAAGAAGCGGAGATCGTGCCTCCAATGACTCCGCCGCCGGCGGTGCCAAAGTCGGAAACCGAAGTTAACCGTGACGTCGCGCGAAAGCTTGAATTGGCCGAAGGCCAATTACCTTTGCGGGTGACGCGGGAGGACAATCGCCAAGCGGCATCGCTTACTCCCGGGAAAAACCTCACTTTGATGTTGGGCGAAGAGTATGATTGGACGATATCTTCAAGTAATGATATGGTGCTGACGCGGCGCAATGTGGATATTGACGATGCGCGCGTGCAGGGAGTTTATCAGGTAATAGGCGAGGGAAATGCGGTTTTAACCGCTAATGGCAATTGCAAGAGCGGCGCCGTTTGTGAAACCCCTTCCGCGGATTTTACCTATAAGGTTGAAGGGATTATCAGTGAAAATTTTTCTCCGGAAGAATTGACCAGATAAAAAACTAAAATTTCAATCAAAACGGCTTTCAAAAAAGCCGTTTTTGTTGAAATCAAAACAAGAGTTATGAAAATTTTTGCGGGAACGGCAAATAAAATCAAAATTGAAGCAGTTTTTGAAATCGCCGCTGATTATGAATTTTTATCCGGCGCCGAGGTTAAGGGTGTTGATGTTTCCAGCGGCGTGGACGACCAGCCGAAAAATCTGGCCGAAACCGTTGGCGGTGCAAAAACCCGCGCCCGCGCCGCGTTTTTGGCCGGCAAGGCGCGCCCGGGAGATTTGGGCATTGGTCTTGAGGACGGGCTGATGGCGGTGCCCGAATCCCGCACCGGATTGATGAACATCGGCGTTTGCGCCGTTTACGACGGCAAAGATTTTTGCCTGGGCGCTTCGGCGGCGTTTGAGTATCCTCCCGCGGCGATTGAATTGGTTAAAAAGGGGATGGATATCAACCAGGCTTTTTATTCTTTGGGGCTGACGAAAAATCCATCGGTGGGGTCGGATCAAGGCGCAATCGGCATTTTAACGCATCGCCGGTGGGACCGGAAAGAAACCGCCAAGCAGGCGTTGATTGCGGCGTTGATCCAAATGGAAAACAGGGACTTGTACGGCGGGCGCGGAGTGTCCGCTTGAAACAAAAAACGCTTCCCGATACGGGAAGCGTTTTTTGTTTTGTGTCGTTGGATCATTTTTTGATTTTTTCCAACACCGCTTCAAACAAATGAGGATATTTGGCGGAAAATTCCGACAGAATTTTGCGATCAATGGCGATATTGCCGGTTTTCATTGCGTTGATGAAGCGGCTGTAAGTGATGCCGTTCTTCCGGCAAAACGCATTGATGTGGATGTTCCACAGGGCGCGCGTTTCGCGTTTTTTGACTTTGCGGTCGCGGTAATTATACGACAGCGCTTTCATCATCGCCTGCTTGGCGGAAGCCAGCTTGGATTTGCGGCCCCATTTGAAACCCTTGGTATATTCAATGATGTTTCTCCTCCGTTTTTTATGGAGCGTCCCTCTTTTAACTCTTGGCATAGAAATTCAACGATATTATGATATATGATTTACGAACTATGAATTAAAATCCTTAATTCTTAAATCTTAAATCCTAAATCTGCTTATTTTATCAATAATTTTCTGATCTTTTTGGCTTCGGATTCGTTGAGCGGCACCCATTTTCTGCCGGCGCGGACTTTGTCGCCCGACATTTTGGAGCGGAAATGGCACGATCCGGTCGGCCGCCGCAATATTTTGCCGGTCTTGGTGATCTTGAATCTTTTGGTGATTGATTTTCTCGTCTTCATCTTTTTACCAATTTCGCATTCTGTATTTTCGCATTTTGTTTGAAAATTGAAAATTGAAAATTGAAAATTACTTTTTTGATATTATCATATTGAATCCGCCCATCTCATTTTTTAATTCCTTGTCAATCTTGTAGGGGATATGCTTTTCCAAAATTGCCAGAAACTGCCCCACCTTTTCCCGGGAAAGATTGCCGAACGCTTTTTGGCGGCCGCGCAGACGCAATTCAATTTTCACGCGGTCGCCCTTTTTCAAAAATTTTTCCGCATTAAGTGCTCGCGTTTCCATATCGTGCGGGGAAATATTATAGGTCAGGCGGATTCCCTTCACTTCGCTGGTATGGACGTTCTTTTCTTTCTTTTGCAGATTGTAAAGATATTTTCCGAATTCGGCGATTTTGGCCACCGGAGGATTCACCTTGTCCGTCACTTGGATCAGATCAAGCTTTTTGCTCCATGCCATCTCCAGAGCGTCCTTTAACGCCACCACGCCGATCTGCTGGTCGTTTTCGTCAATCAGGCGCACCTGCGCCGCCCTTATTTGGTTGTTGATGGGAGGTTTTTTAAACATTATGTGGAGACGACGGGATGGTTCGGCAAACTCACCATTCCCTTGTTGGTATTGCCACATTCCCGGGCGATAGGCCGGCACTGAGCAAGCGAAGCGCGCCGAAGTGTGGAGACGACGGGACTTGAACCCGTATCTGGCAAATCCGGCAAACGGCGTCTACAAGCGTAGCCCGGCTTTTTTAAGAATCAAAGATTGAAACCGGACGAAATTCCTTGATTCTCTGCCCGAAATTGGTTTCAAAAAACGGTTCGGGGCAAGAAGCGTTTTTCTATCTCCCAAAGATTATGCCCGGCAAGTTTGAGGGAGAATCCGCCCGCCGGACACCGAATCGGATACTAAGCGTAAACGAGTTCGGGAGTGCTGTATGATTTGGCACTTTTGGAGTTTTGCCGATTTTAACGAGATTCGGCGACTCGGCTTGCAACAATTTGGCTGATTTGCCATCAAATCCTTGCATCCCCAAATCTTAAATTTTTCCGAAACTGCGGGCGATTTCCCGTTCGATGGCGCGCGTTTTCAACGCCTGGCGTTTGTCAAATTTCTTTTTGCCGCGGCAAACGGCAAACTCCAATTTGATCTTGCCGGCATCTTGATAACGCTGTTTAGTATATAACCTAATCGGGACAAAAGTCAAGCCTTTTTGGGCGGCGATTCCGACGAGGCGGCGGATTTCCGCCCGGCGCAGTAGAATTTGCCGATCGCGCCGTTCGTTATAGTCGGCGCCCGCGTTGGCGGGCTGATAGGGGGGGATTTTGGCGCCAATCCAAAAAACGCCGTCCGGACGAACAATCACATATGATCCGGCCAAGGACAGCCCCCGGGTCTTGATTGATTTGGCTTCCTGGCCGTTTAAAACCAAACCGGCCTCAAACTTTTCCAAAATCTCATAATCAAACCCCGCTTTTTTGTTCTCGGCAAAAACTTTCATATTTGCGCTTTAATCTTGCTTCATTGTAGCCGAAAAGGCCGGATAGGGTTAGTCTTGACAAAAAGATAATATACTTTTGTTTATTAAAACACCGCGTCCAATGCGGTGTTTCGAGGCGGTGCTTTTTTAAAATCAAATTGCATCACCAATCACGATTTCGTTTTCTGAAATAATATCCTTTACCTGGGTAAGTTTTTCTTCAAATTCCTTTATGATATCTTTCGTTCCGAGGCGGTATGCTTGAGCAAGTGTTTCATACAAAGGCGCGATAAGTCCTTTTGCCAGCTCGACTCTTTTGTCATCTTCCGCTCTTTCCATTGCATCGAAACGAAGTTTTACCACTATATAATTTTGAAGCAACAGCGAATTTATTAACTCTGAACCGCTACCATAAAAAATTCCTTCAAGAGCTTCGGCGACTTCTTCGCTACCGGCCTCTGTCTTGGAACTAAAGGTGCTCCTGATTTCGGCGAGGCCACTTTCTGTGTCCCCAGTAATTAAATAATCCGCAGCTCGTTGCATTTTTTTGAAGTCTTTCCATGTTAATCCACCGGCCCCTTGCATTATCTTGTGGTCAGGGTATCTGGTTTCTCCGGGCCGCGGCTTGCCGCTTTCTTCAATATAAAAATGGGTTTTTGCTTCGGGATTTAATTCTGATGGATTTTCGAATGGCATTTTTTTGTTGCTTTCCTTGGCATTTTTGCAAAAAGCTTTTAGAAGCTCAACTTTTAATTTTAGCGATAATTGAATAAATTATACACGGTATCCTTTTATTTTACCATAATTTGAGTTAAACTGACTTTGATAAACTTTTAATTATGGTTCGTGATCAAATCAATTCATTATTAAAGGAAGTTTTGGAAAATTTGGCCAGGGACGGTTTTTTTGGCGTGGGGGATGTTGACGAAGCTTTAAAAAGGAATTCGGTTGGGATTTGCAAAGATCCGCAATTTGGGGATTACGCTTCAAATTGCGCGATGCAATTGGCCGGCGCGGCCAAAAAGCCGCCGCGGGAAATCGCGCAAAAAATCGCCGAAGAACTGAACCAAAACAAAAAAGCGGCAAAAATTTTTAAAAAGATTGAAGCGGCCGCGCCCGGTTTTGTTAACTTTTCATTGAGCGACGGATATGTGCTGGCCGAAGCCGGAAAGATTCTGAAACTCGGCAAAAATTACGGTAAAGTGAATGTTGGCAAAAACAAAAAAACGCAGGTGGAATTTATTTCGGCCAATCCCAGCGGGCAATTGCACGTGGGCAACGGCCGGAGCGCGTTCTATGGCGACGCGCTGGGCAATGTTTTGGCCATGTCCGGACACAAAACCGAAAAAGAATATTATGTCAACGACGCGCGGGTGTCCAAGCAAATTCAAACTCTGGGCGCCACCGCCTTGGGGCGGGGAGAGGCCTATCTGTCGCCCTATTTGAAAGAAAAGATCGCGTCTTTGCAAAAGAAGCTCTCAAAAATCCGTTCCGAAACCGATGCCGGTTATTTTTTGGCGCAAGCGGTGCTCAAGGATTTGCAAAAATTCATTGCCAAAGATTTGAAAATCAAATTTCACGGTTGGATTTTTGAAGAATGCCTCTACAAGCGGGGATTGATCATTAAAACCTATGACTTTTTAAAAAAGAGAGGGCTGGTGTTTGAAAAAGACGGCGCCTATTGGCTGGATATGTCAAAATACGGCCAGAAGGACGAAGTGCTTCTGCGTTCAAACGGCAGTCCGACATATTTTTTGTCGGATATCGCTTACCATCACAACAAAATCAAACGCGGCTATAAAAAAATCATTGACATTTGGGGCGCCGATCATCAAGGGCACGTGCCGCGAATGAAGGCGGTGATGGATATCTTGGGTTATAAGGGCGAGTTTGAAGTTTTGATTTGTCAGATCGTCACCATCAAGGGCGGCAAGATTTCCAAAAGAGAGGGCAATATCGTTGCCTTGAATTGGTTGATCGACGAGGTGGGGGTGGATGCGGCCCGGTTTTTCTATTTGCAAAATTCTTTGCAGTCGCAAATGGAATTTGACGTTGAATTGGCCAAGAAAAAATCTGCCGATTCGCCAGTGTTCTATGTCCAATATGCCCATGCGCGCATTGCCAGTATTTTGAAGAAAGCCCAAAAGCAGGGGGTTGGCTCCAGTAAGCCTGCAGGGGTCCAACCTCTGTCGGGCTTGCGGCATCAAAGTGAGATTGAATTGGCAAAACGACTCTTGCGTTTCCCCGAGATTGTCGCCGATACCGCGAACGATTATCAAATCCAGCGCATTTGCCTTTACGCGTTGGGGATCGCGGCCAAATTTCACAAGTTTTACCACGATTGCCAAGTGATCGGCGAGGATAAAAAAACCGCCCGGGCGCGTCTGGGGTTGGTCTTGGCGGCAAAGATAGTTTTGCAAAACACGCTTGGTTTGCTGGGCGTTTCCGCGCCGGAAAAAATGTAGATCTTGCAACTTATTCGATTTTACGACGAAGGTCTAACCTTCCGCACCTTCCGCAGCGAACGATTTTACGACGAAGGTCTAACCTTCCGCAGCGAACCTTCCGCAGCGAAATGGCGAAGGTTAGACCTTCGCCATTTTCAACGAGGCGCGTTAAAATCAAAACAAGAGATGTTTGAATTTTCGCACTCAAAAAAACAAAAAGGATTTACTTTGATTGAGTTGTTGGTGGTGATTTCTATTATCGGCACGCTGTCGGGGATGGTGATGGTGGCGATGCAGGATATGCGCGCCGCCGCGCGCGATGCGCGGCGCAGACAGGATTTGGCGCAAATCGCCAAAGCGGTGGAATTGTATAATCTGGACAACGAACATTATAAAATCGATAATAGCGGCTGGACCGATGCCGCCACCGGCGTCAGTTGCGGCTGCGGTTGGTTCAGCTATGAGGGCGGCGTGAATTATCCGCGTTCGATCGCGCGCGCTTTGGTTGAAGACGGCGGTAAAGTTGCGACGATCATTAAGGATCCGACCGGCGGAACATCTTGCAGCACGACGGCAGGATATGCTTATATGCTTTATTTGCGCGGGAACGGTTTCTATGTCTATGCCAAACTTGAAAAACCCGCCGCCGCGGATTTGGCGACCTGTGATGCCAATGCCCAATGTCCGACCAGCTACGGCATGAACTATGCCGTCGGCCATCGATAGTGTGTGCCGTTTTCAATCATTTGATTTGGCGCAAGAAATCTTGCGCGAGGGCGACGGTGTCGCCGGCCGCGGCGTAGAAGTTCTTCCAGACCACGGCGATGTCGGCGCTGTTGAAAAACGCCCGCTGGACTTCGCGGGGCGTGTCGCCGCCGGCGATGGCCAGCATAATGTCATAATTTCCCTTTACCCGCCGGATTTCGTGGTAGGGAATTTGTTTTTCTTTATTAAAAATTTGCTCGTCCACGCCGCGATGCAGAATGACAACCGCCGGCGGTTTTTTCAGTTGCCGCAAAACATTCAGGGAATATTCCACATTCATCATATCAATCATCGCGTCAATGGCCAGGTTTTCGCACTCGGCGATAAATGAATTCAAAGTTTCTATCGGCGCTTGCCCCATTGCCACTGCCGCGGACGCGCCGGCGCGCGCGGCCATTTGCGCTTCGGTGGCGCCGCGATCAATGGTTTTCAGATCGGCGACAATGTAGACGGGTGTGCCAATTCCAGCCGAAAGCAAACGGCTTTGCCACCAATGGTTCAAGCGGGAAATCGCCTCGGCGCCGTATTCTTTGATCAGCGGCGTGCCGGCTTCAATAATGACGCGGTCGCTGGCCGGGAGCTGTGAAATAATTTTTTGCGCGTCGGCAAGATCGCCGTTTAACGCGATCTGCAAGTATCTTTTTCTGTCGTTTAGTTTTGCCATATAGCTATGATAGCATATTAACGGATACAGTTAAAATTTGTTGATTCGGAACGAAAATTGGGCAAAAGCGTGAAAAATAGGTTTAAAATGCGTATTTTCACGATTATGGTTGTTTAAACCGTGAAAGTATGCTATGCATAAGCTATGGCGAAAGTATCAAGTGTCTATAATAAAATTGGCGAGTTGCGCGCACGATATTACGCGGTCGCAACCGGAAAACAGCAACTTTTGGAATTAATCGGCGAAACAGAGATTGCCGAGCAGGTTTATAATTCCAACGCGATTGAAAACAGCACATTAACTTTTGAAGAAACCGAAAAAATATTATTACAGATAGATTTGGATCGGTATATCTCCGAAAGAGAAATTTTTGAAGCGAAAAATCTTGCGCGGGTTGCTTCCTATATAAATAAAAAAGCCAAAGAACGGGAGCTTGACCTTGATTTGATATTGTTGTTGCATAAAATGTTGCTTTCCAATATCCGCGATGATGCCGCCGGCCGATTCAGAAATAATAATGAATGGGTTCAAGTGGGAAATTATATCGCGGTTAATCCCAAAGAAGTACCGTCGCGGTTGGAAAAGATGATTGCCGAATACAACGCCAACATTAAAGGAGACATTGTTGAAAGAATTGCAAAATTACATCTTGATTTTGAACATATCCATCCTTTTATTGACGGCAACGGGCGTATTGGCAGAGTGTTGAATAATTATCTGCTCATTCGAGAGGGGTTCGTGCCGATCAACATCAAATTTATTGACCGGAAAAAATATTATGAAGCGTTTAAAGAATTTGACGAAAACGGAAAAACCAAAATAATGGAACAAATTGTCGGGCGCGCGCTTCTGAACAGCTATCACAAGCGGCTTGCCTATTTGGAAGACAAGAAAATAATAACTTTGAAAGAATTTGCCAAACTTCATAAAGTTTCGCATTCAGGCGCGTTGAACAAAGCGAATCGACAAACGATAGAAGCGTTTTTGGAAAAAGGAGTTTGGAAAATAGGAATAAAATAAAACCAATGAACAAAATAAAAATATACAGCACGCTTTCCAAATCGGTGGAAGAATTATCGCCGATGGAGGAGGGGAAGATCAAGTTTTTCGTTTGCGGGCCGACGGTTTATGATTTTCCGCATTTGGGGCATGCCAAAACCTACACGCAATTTGATTTCATCGTCAAATATCTGCGCTGGCGCGGGTTTGAGGTGAATTATTTGCAGAATATCACCGACTTGGATGACAAGATTATTAAGCGGGCCGCGGAAAGGGGAATCAGCTGGCGCCAGCTGGCCGATGATTATGAAAAAATTTACAAAGACGATATGCTGGCACTGCACAACACGGCGGTGAGCAAATTTGCGCGGGCCACGGACTACATTGAAAATATCGTGAGCCAGGTGAAGCGGATGATTGACAAAGATTTGGCCTATCAGGCGCCGGACGGCAGTTGGTATTTTGAAATTGCCAAATTCAAAGATTACGGCAAATTGTCGGGACGCACTGAATTGCAGGAAACCGATGGCGTGTCGCGCGTTGACGAAAGCGATTTCAAGCGAGGATGGAATGATTTTTGTTTGTGGAAATCATCCAAGGAAGGGGAGCCGGCGTGGGAAACCGAGTTGGGCAAGGGCCGTCCCGGCTGGCACATTGAAGACACCGCCATCACCGAGGTTGAATTCGGGCCGCAATATGACATTCACGGCGGCGCGATTGATCTGATTTTTCCCCACCATGAAGCCGAAGTTACGCAAATGGAATCAATTTCGGGCAAGGTGCCGTTTGTGCGCTACTGGATGCACACCGGGTTCTTGAATATTAATTCGGTGAAAATGTCCAAATCGCTGGGAAATTTCAAAACCATCCGTGATATTCTGAAAGCCTACGATTATCGGACTTTGAGATATTTTTTCATCAGCAACCATTATCGCGCGGCGATGGATTTTTCCGATACCGGGTTGGACCAGGCAAAAAATTCTTTGGCCCGCATTGACGAATTTGTTTTCAACAAAGTTGACGCGGTCTATGATGATAACGCCGATGAAGCGGCGGTAAGCGAGGTAAAAGAAAAATTCTGCGCCGCGCTGGACAATGATCTGAACACTCCGCAGGCGTTTGCCGCGCTGTTTGATTTCATTCGCGCGCAAAACCAAAAAGAAAAATCCGGCCGGCGGACATTTGAGTTTTTGAATCAGATAAACTCATTCCTGGATTTTATGACCTTTGACCGGGAAAAGAGCGGCGAATTCATTGAATCGCTGGTCAAGGAGCGCGACGCCGCCCGCGCGGCGAAAGATTTTGCCAAGTCCGACGAGATCCGCGACCGCCTGCTGGCGATGGGCGTAAAAATTTACGATTCCAAAGAAGGCACGAAGTACCGGCTGTAAAATCAAATTATAAAGAGGCGCGGGTTGCCGCGCCTTTTTGATGTTGACATTGTCTGGCGGGGGAGATAATATGTAAATATAACAAAATTGTTATGATGATTGTTTGTGGCTATTATCAATAAAGGGCCGTATTTTTATGAGATTTATTTTTTGGCTAAACCTCAAAGGGATAAAACCGGTGCAAGAATTTATTGACAAACAAAGTCCGCGCGACATAAGAAAGATTAAAAGAAAATTTAAAAATGTGGCAGATTTCACTTTGGGGGAATTATATCGCGCAGGGGATGTGGACGATTTTAAAGAATGCAGAAAAAAATATGGATTTGCCCTTTATGAGTTTATTGCTTTTGAATTCCGTTTTTTCTTTGTGATGATAGATGAGGATATCGCGATTGCTTGTCATGCGTTCAGGAAAAAGGGACAAAAAACGCCGCCGCAAGAAATAAATAAAGCAATAAGAACGGCGATGGAAGTAAGAAATAAATATCAACTTAAATAATTATGGATTCAAAAGATTTAAAAAAAGAGTTGGCGGAAAGCCAAGAGTATCTTAACGATTATGGGGAAGTTAATGACATTAGATTGGATATTGCCTTGGCGATAAATAAAATTCGCATAAAATGTGGCCTCACGCAAAAAGAATT
This sequence comes from Candidatus Pacearchaeota archaeon, assembly GCA_035362275.1. GTDB lineage: Bacteria > Patescibacteriota > Minisyncoccia > Minisyncoccales > UBA5738 > UBA5738. The sequence goes on from DAOSDI010000011.1 coordinate 19,105, forward strand.
GGCAAAAAAAATGAAAACCAAACAAGCGGCGATTTCCCGCGCCGAAAGCGGTAATTATCTGCCGAGCTTGTCATTTTTGGAACGAATGGCCAAAGCGCTTGGCACCGAACTGATTGCTCCAAAATTCGCTTTTCTGGAAGATAAACCCAAGAAAAGGCAAGATATTTGTTTTCATCGTTCCGAAGCGACGTTGGTTCGAGAAAAAACCAAGCGCTAAAAAATAAACAAGGCAAAAACTCCTTACATATCTCCTTGCATATGTCATTACATCGCGCGTTGCGGATTACGTAATCGTTTACGTAATCAATTACGTACAAAATTTCGCTTTATATCGCGTTTAAATAAAAAAAATTGACGGCGAGCGTGTTATTGCTTGTCGTCACATTGAGAACGAATTATTCTGTGCCAGTTTTTATTGGTTTCCTTGGGCTTTATAGTCGTAGAACCCATTCGACAAAGCGGGCATTCTTCGGGAGACCAGTCGTCCATCGGTGTATTAGCGATTGCACATATAAGAAACTTCGACGCATCTGCTGTCACGCTTTCTAATCGTCCGCGGTTGATTATTGCAACTATCCATGGCATAACGATTGCCCCTGGTTGTTGTCGAAATATTGATGCAATCGCTTCTCTTGTGGCGGTGCCGCGTGTGACAACATCTTCTGTCATCATAATGGAATCGCCTGGTTTTAGTTCGGTTATCATCTCTATGCGGCCATCAACTTTTTCCATTGTTGCCGATTGGACACCGAGAATTTCAGCGAGCTTTTCTCCGAGTGTTGTTGCACCGGTGGGAATTCCAACTATACAATCAGGCAAGGGAACTCCATAGTTGGTTGTTTCTTTGTGCACGATTATTGCCAGTTGCCTTGCAATAATTTCAAGCATATTTGGTTCGGCGAGAAGAATTCTGGATACAAAGAATCCATCGCTATGCTTGCCCGATTTTAGTTCGGCATGCAATCCGTACCGGCCTTCTTTGGCCGCTTGATAATCATATTGCCATAGTGCTCCAAGCGCTTCAGCAATGCGAAACAATTCTTCTCCTGTCAGCAGACGAGTTATGCTGTTAGGATCAAGGGCGAGAATTTCTTCTCGCCTCATTTTCAGAATATCTTCCAATGTTTCTACCTCCTTTGTGCCAATGCTTCGGCGATCTCTCCGATTATCATTGCGGCTGCTTTTTCGGGGCTACCGATTTCTGGCGGTGGCGAGGATATAGGGCGACCGATTACAAGGTGCGTGGCGCCTGCCTCGATCGCTTCTCTTGGAGTCATGACTCGTTTCTGATCGCCTGCAGATGCCCATTCCGGCCTTACGCCCGGCGTGATTTTTAGCAGTTTGTCGAATTCCCTGTATTTTCCCAGCAGTTCTACTTCTTTTGGGGAACAAATGATTCCATGGACATCAGCTTGCAAAAGCATACGAGCGAATTGAATGACTTTTGCATTTGGTTTGTTGCCGAAAATCGATACACATTCAGTTTCATCTATGGATGTTAGGATCGTAACTCCCAAGATGAACGAACTTCCCCTGTTGGCAACTGCGGCTTTGATCGCCTCCATTCCTGACGAAGCATGAACATTAATCATGCTTACATCAAATCGAGCGGCATTGCTTGTAGCTTTTGCTACGGTGTTGGGAATATCGGCGAATTTTCCATCCCAGAATACTTCCTTTCCTATTGCTTGAAGCATTTTGGCTACTATTCCCGCTTCTTGCGCGCTTATCAATGCCAATCCCACTTTAACATAGCTAATTGATGGTGGGATTTTTCTGACCATCTCTCTCGCTTCATCCGCGCTATTAACGTCAAGCGCAAATATTATACACCTAGCGGCCTCCAATACTTTCCTGTCGTCTATGTTGTTCATCGCAAAGATCCTCCTTCGATTTTCAAAAAATGAGATGGCAAATAGCCCAAAATCACTCATTCTTGCTGGTGATTATATTACAGGAAAATGGGGGATTGTAAAGATAAGTGGATTTGTCATATTTGGGATTTCGTTTGAAAATTGAAAATTGGTAATTGAAAATTGCAAAAACTCCTCTTTGGGAGGAGTTTTTGTCGTGTGTCCCCGACAGGAATCGAACCTGTAGTCTCAAGGTCCGCAACCTTGTATTTTATCCATTAAACTACGGGGACATTTGAAAAATGTCAAAATCCAAATTTCCAATGTCAAAAAAATTTAAAATGCGGAAAGACAAATGCGGGTTCACGATAGCACAAAATCGGGGATTTGCCAATTCGGGCGTTTTTGGATAGGATGGGGGCAGGTGACGTGCCAAAATGATTGACGCCCAAACCAAAAAAATAATCGTGGAAATTCTCAAAAAGCACGAAGTGAAACGTGCCACGGTTTTCAGAAAGCTGGAAATAATCGGTGAAGCGACGAAATATATTTCAACGGATTTCCGGAAAAAATATCCCGAAGTTGCTTGGAGAGATATTTGCGGATTGCGCGACAAAATAGTTCATGAATATTTTGGAATTGACCCAAGAAAAATTTGACACATAGTTAAAGATGATTTGCCGGTTTTAAAAAAGCAGATTGCCGGGATTTTTGAGTCAATGAATAATAATCAGAAAAAATTACTTTAAAGAAAATATGAATCCGAAAATGTATGTTAAAGGGGTCGGAATGACCAAATTTGATTATGCGCAAAGACATTGGTGGCAGTTTGCGTTTGACGCGGCGCTGGAGGCGTTAAAGGACGGCAAAACAAATATGGGCGCGATTGACGCGATCGTGTTTTCCGGGGTGTCCAGCGCCGCGGGCGGAGAACACCAAACGCACAAAGTTTCTTTTCTTTCCGGATTGTTCAAAACCAATGTTCCTGTCATTGAAACGCCGGCGGTTTGCGGCGGCGGCGGACTGGCGTTTTGGACGGCCTTGCGGCTTCTGCGCGACGAGGAGTTTAAAAACATTCTGGTGCTGGCCGGAGAAAAATTGGTGGACAACCGTTCCGAGGTGACCACCGATTGGATTTTGTCGGCGGCCGAGCGGGTGATGGAACAGCCCGAGGGGTTGCTGTTTCCGGTGCAAAACGCGCTGGTCTATCAGCAATATTGCCAAAAATACGGCGATAATCGCCAAACGCTGGAATTGATCGCGTTTAAAAACCATCAAAACGCGGAGAAAAATCCCAAGGCCTATTATTACCAACGGCCGGTGTCGCTGGAAAAGATCAAGCAGTCGCCGGAAGTGGCGTCGCCCTTGCGCCTGATGGATTGCTCGCTGTCGGTGAACGGCGGCGCGGCGGCGGTTGTCTCCAAAGAAGCAGGCGAAATTGAAATTGTCGGCTCGGGATTTGCCACGGATTATATCTTGACTTTTGAAAGAAAGGATTTGACGCATTTTGCCGCCACGCAAATTGCGGCCAAAAAGGCGTTTGCGATGGCGGGATTGTCGCCGCAAGACATCAATGTCGCCGAAATTCACGACGCGTTCACCTCGGTGGAGATGTTGTCATATGAAGATTTGGGATTTGCCGGATTCGGCAAAGCGGGGGAGTTGATCCGTTCGGGGAAAATCAATCTGGGCGGCGAAATGCCGATCAATCCGTCGGGCGGATTGAAAGCCAAGGGCCATCCGATTTCGGCCACGGGGCTGGCGCAGATATATGAGATTGCCGAACAGTTGCGCGGCAATTGCGGCGAGCGGCAAGCCAAAAACGCCAACATCGGTCTGACGCACAACATCGGCGGCGCGGGAGGTAGCGTAACAGTGCATATCTTTCGCCATACTTGATATATCGGCCGCCTTCGCCAAGGCTACGGCGAGCTAAAAGCGGCGCGGGAGGTTCGGTTACCGTGCATATATTCAAAAAATCATAATGAATAAAAAAAGAGCCCGGGGGGAATTTTCCGGAACCGGAGCTGTCGTCATAGACTTTGGGCGATGCGGGAGAGGGCAACCGAAGGCGCAAAGCCGATATGAATCAGCTCTTCCTCTCTTGCGGAAGTTTTGGTCCTTATGAGCTTACCATCCTTCATAAGTTCCCAAATATTAGCAATATCTCTTGCTTCATAGAAGCTTATACTGAATTTATCGTATTCAATCCAGCAAGCGGTTTCCAAGATTTGCCGGGATGTTCCCTTTGTCAGCAAATTTTTGACGCCAGCATGGAATGCCCCAAACGCTTTGCCGAAGTTATCATATCTGCCGATGTCTTCTAGATTTACAACTACTTTGTATTTGTAAATAATCGCACCTCCTGCGATTGCTGGCCTTATCTTATTTTTTTTTCATTGAATGTCAAGCATTTATTTTTAAAAAACCCGCGCGGTATAACCGCGCGGGTTTTTTTGGAATATTATTAATTTTCAATGATGCCTTTTTGTTTTAAAATTTCCACATAGCGGTTTTTATCCATCGGGCAATCTCTCAGATCGCAAAAATCTTTTTCGCTCAAGCGAAAATCCTGTCTGATTTTATCGGCGGCCTTGGCGTCGCCGTTGCCGTGCGAAAGGCGAGTTTTAATAATTATCTTGCCGTTGTATCTGAAAAACGCCAGTTTATGATGAGTTTGGGTTATTTCCATCCCTAATTTTTCGTATATTCTCTCAACTTGCCTTGCTTTCAGTTGCATTGGTTTCTTCAATGATTGTTTCCAAAAAACGCCAAATGTGAATCATTTGTTTGCCAAGATTTTTTTCGCCCTCTTTTTTAAAAAGATAGAAGGAATCTTCCAAGTTTTCCGAAAAATCAACGATGGCTTCTTGTTCGGTGTCGCCAACTCCGTAAATATCAACATCGGGGCAATCGCAGACAAATTCCTTTTCATTTTGCTCAATCAAGGCCAAAAGTGGCTGTTTCAATCTTAAATTGAAACTGCGCAAATTGCTCAACAGAATCTGTTTAGATTGTTTTATCGTGATATCGGTTGGCATATTTTGATACTACCAAAATCAATTTTTCCGTCAATTGGCGGGGGTGAAGTATCTTTTCAGGACGAGGCGGAAGATGGTTTTGTTTTTCAGGTTGGCTTCCAAAAGGCAGATGCCCTTGTTTGGGAAGCCATAGACCACCAGTGTTTTGGGCTTTGCCAGAATCACCGCCGGGATCACCAGCAGGTCTTCCTCGCCGTCAACGCAAAGATTGGCGGTTTTTTTGACGGCCTCGCGCACGGCATCCCAGCTTTCTTTCTGGATGGTGCCCGCCGGGTTTTTGACGTTTATGGAGCAGGCGTGCTTTTGGTCAAAGTTGCGGCGCTGGACTTTTTTGTCAAATATTTTAATATCGGATTGCAGGTGGTGTGAGCAATAATCGCCCACGGTGATCACGGTTTTGTATTTTTTTCGGGCCAGAGTTTGGGCATACTTTTGTTTTATTTCGGTTTCCGGGCCGAAAAGCGCCTTGCCCCAGACCTTTTGCATCCGCAGGCGGTTTTTTTCTGGCAAAATATAGGTTTTTGGCATATAATGAGGGATAATTTCCAATTTTCAATCGCACCCGGGCGCGTCCGCCTTCGGCGGGCAGTTGTTGCTTTTCCGGGAATTGTTTGGTTGAATATTTTAAATATTTCAAAACAATAACATTTTACCACAAGATTATGTTTTATGAATGCCAAAAATGCAAGCGGCGATGGGGTCATTATGTGTCCGAATGTCCATATTGCCTGATCGTGTTGGATAAAATGCCGGAAAGCGCCGCCAAGGTGCGCGGTGCGGCCAAAGTTTCCATTTTGACGCTTTTTCATCCCAATAAGCCCTATGATGTTTTGGTTTTGGAGGACGGTGCCGGAAATCGTTGGGGCCACAAGTCGGAGAAAGAATATCAAATCGGCGAAGAATTTGCCGTTGAGAGCAATAACGATCCGGAGGCGGTGGCGGTCTGGCGGGTGAAATACGACCAGAAAGAAGCGATTGGCAAGGCGCTGGATTTAATCGGCGGCATTGATGCCGGCGCAAACGCCAAAATTGCCGTTTTGCCGACGCTGGAGAAAGCCAGTCACGGTTATTTCCGCGACAATACGTCGCCGGAATTCTTAGCGGCGGTTTTGGAGTTACTGCTGGAGAAAGGCGCGAAGGCGGAGAATATCGCGGTGGCACAGCAGAGTTTTGGCGATCTGCCGGTGGTCGCGATGGCGCAAAAATCGGGATTGATCGCGGTTTGCCAAAAATTCGGCATCGCGCCGGTGGATTTGGCGGCGGGTGAGTTCGTTCAAGCCGGCCAATTTGAAATTTCCAAAACGATTCTTGAGGCCGATATTTTTATCAACTTGTCAATGGAAAAAATGGGGCGCGCGGCCGCGGGCGAGAATATGTTTCGGGTTTTGAAAAAGGAAAACTATTCGGCGCAAGCATATCTGTCTTCGGAAGCGGCCATTGTCGCCGGATTGGCGCCGTTGCTGAAAAATATGACCGTGATCGGCGAGGCAGAGTTCGTTCAGCGGTCAAACCGGCTAGCGGCGTTTTTGGGATTGGCGCTGGCATCAAGATCGGCGGCCAATTTGGATCGGGTTTTCGGCGAAATTACGCAATCGTTTAAAATACCCGAAATTGTCAAAGATATTCCGATGGAAAATATTCCGTTAGCCGGCCGGACGATTAAGGAAGTTCAATATCAGGCGGAAATCTTCTAAATAATGTCAAAGTTCAAATGACAAATGACAAACAAATGTCAAAGTTCAAATGACAAATGATGAAAAGAGATACTTTTTTAAAATTTGACATTGGGATTTAGGATTTTGTTTGACATTTGAAATTTGATATTTGGATTTATTAATGTACACATTTAATGGCAAGGTGGTGTTGGTAACCGGGGCGTCGCAGGGGATTGGCCGGGCGATCGCGCGAAAATTCGCGTCAATGGGCGCAAAGATCGCGCTCAACGATATTTCTTTTCAGGAAGAACAATTAAAAGCCGCCGCCGGAGAAATGAAAAGCGCGGGCGCGCCCGAGGCGGAATATTTTTTAGCCGATGTTTCCAAATACGGGGAAGTGGAAAAAATGATGGCCGACGTTGCCGCGCGGTTCGGCCAATTGGATGTTTTGGTGAATAATGCCGGCATCGCCAAAGACCGCACGCTGGCGAAAATGACGGCCGAAGAGTGGCAAAAAGTGATTGATGTCAATTTGACCAGCGTATTTAACTGTTCCAAAGCGGCATTGCCGATGATTATCGCCCGTCAGGGCAATATTGTGAGTATGTCGTCGTTCTCCGGATTGCGGGGCAATTTCGGCCAAACGAATTATACCGCGGCCAAAGCCGGCATTATCGGGTTTACCAAAACTTTGTCAAAGGAGGTCGGCAAATTCGGCGTGCGCGTCAACGCGGTGGCGCCGGGATTTATTGAATCAAAAATGACCGAGGCGATGCCCGAGGAGGTGAAAGCGATGGTGAAAAAGTTAACATCGCTGGCGCGCACCGGCAAACCCGAGGAAGTGGCCGCCGCGATCGCATTTTTGGCGTCGGATCAGGCGGGCTTTATCACCGGCGAGGTGTTGAATGTTGACGGCGGTCTGTGGCTGTGATGCCGGCGGTTGCCGGTTGTCTTGCCGGTTTTTTTGTGGTAATAGAGTAAATTCCAAGCATCAAGGACCAAATCGCAAAGTAAATTTCAAAATTCAAGTTTTGGATATTGGAGTTGGGAATTGAATATTTTTAGGATTTGGTGCTTGGGATTTACGATTTATCAAAATTATGCTTTACAACAAAGAGCAAATAAAGGAGATTATCCCTTACGGAGAGCCGTTTTTGTGGGTGGATGAAATTGAAAAAATTGAAGGCGACACGATCGTGGGCTATAAACAAACCTCGCCGCGGGACGATTTTTTTGCCGGGCATTTTGTTGATTTTCCGATTATGCCGGGAGTTTTGGTGGTAGAGGGAATCGCCCAGACCGGCACTTTGCTGTTGCGCCAAAAAATCGGCGGGAGCCACAAAAACAAACATCTTTTAGCCTACCAAGTGCGGGGGGCGCAATTTTTGGCGCCGATTATGCCGGGAGACAGAATCAAATACCGGGTCCAGCTGTTGGGCTTTTACGATGAAAAAATCGCCAATTTCGCCGGCGAAGCGTCGGTGGACGGAGTGTTAAAATGCGAGGTTCGTTTTTCGGTGGCGGTGATGGATAAATCGGAAATGAAAGAAAAATTTTTAAAACAAGGAACGGCGGCAAAACCGACGGCGCGAAAAGAATGTTTTTCTTTGCCGCCGCTGGCGATTGGCGGCAAAACCGCCAAATATCCCATCATCCAAGGCGGGATGGCGGTGCGCGTGTCGTTGCACAATCTGGCGGGCAATGTCGCCAAAAACGGCGGCGTGGGGATTGTGGCAATCTCGGGGATGATGGGCGGCGAAGAAGTCAAAAGCGAAATTCGCCAAGCCCGCGCGATTGCCGGGCCGGACGGAATCATCGGCGTCAATATTATGGGGGTGATCGGCCGGTTTGAAGAACTGCTCACCGCGGCGCTGGAAGAAGGCGTTGACTTGGTGATTCAGGGCGCAGGATTCCGCCTGGACACTTTTGAGATGGCAAGAAAATACAACACGCCGATGTTCTCCATCGCCTCTTCGGTGAAAGTGGCGCAGAAAGCCAAAGATGCCGGCGCGGCGGCGATCGTGGTTGAGGGCGCGGACGCCGGCGGCCATTTGGGTTTTCCCCACGGCAAGCCGTTCCGCAAAACGATTGACATTCTCAAAGAAATCAAGGAATCGGGCGTTAACCTGCCGTTGATCGCCGCCGGCGGAATATTTACCGGCGCGGATATCGTTGAAATGTTGCGCGCGGGCGCGGCGGGGGTGCAGATGGCGACGCGTTTTGTTTCCACCGAAGAGTGCGACGCCAACATCAAATTCAAGCAGGCGCATGTCAATGCGACAAAAGACGATGTGGTGATTATCGGTTCGCCCGTGGGACTGCCCGGCCGGGCGGTGCGCACGCCGTTCGTGGACAAGGTGGTGGCCGGCACCGCGCCCAAAGCGCTTCCCGAGGAATGCAAGGGATGCATCGGACCGGTGTGCAACAAAAGCTATTGCATCCTGAAAGCTTTGGAAGCGGCGCGCAAGGGCGATCTGGACAACGGGCTGGTGTTTGCCGGCGCCAATGTGTGGCGGGTTAAAGAAATTACCACCGTCAAAAAAATTATGGACGAACTGGTTGGGGAAGCCAATGGCATATTAAAGGAAGACCCGTTAACTGCATAAATGTCAAAATCCAAATGACAAATGTCAAATAAAGCTCAAATATTAAAGCTCAAACGTCAAAATAAAATACACGAATTTTGTTTTGATATTTGATATTTTGGTTTTGGATTTGATTTGACATTTGGACTTTGATATTTGGATTTTCATAGAATATGTTCGCAAATAACAAACTTACCAAACTTTTGAATATCAAATATCCCATCATCCAGGGCGGGATGGCCGGGGTGTCGGAAGCGGTGTTGACCGCGGCGGTTTCCAACGCCGGGGGAATGGGCGTGATCGGTTCGGGGTTTGCATCTTCGGAATGGCTGGCCGAAGAAATCAAGAAAACCAAAGCGCTCACGGACAAGCCGTTTGGCGTGAATCTTTTATTGCAAAATCCGGGGGCACCGGAATTGGTAAAAGTGATTATCAAAGAAAAAGTCGCGGCGGTGTGGACCGGCGGCGGCAATCCTCTGCCGGTACTGCCGCATTTTAAGCGGGCGGGCGTGAAGGTGATCCCGGTGGTGCCTTATGTGCGCCTGGCGGTGAAAATGGAGCAAGCCGGCGCCGACGCGGTGGCGGTGGAGGGGCTTGAGTCGGGAGGGCACATCGGGGAGAGCACCACGATGTGTTTGGTGCCGCAAGCGTTTGCGGCGGTCAAAAACATTCCGGTGATCGCCGCCGGCGGCATTTGCGACGGGCGGACAATGGCCGCCGCGCTGATTTTGGGCGCTTCCGGCGTGCAGATCGGCACGCGATTTTTGGCGGCCACCGAGTGCCAGATACATGAAAGCTACAAAGAGGCGGTTATCAAGGCGACCGATGAGGACATCGCGGTGGTGGCGCGCTTCACCGGCCATCCGGTGCGGATGATCAAAAACAAATTCGTGGAATCGGTGCGCAAGATTGAAGCCAAAAATCCTTTTCCCGAAGAGATCAAATCGGAGCGTTTTGCCGGCAACAAAGGCGGCGCCAACGCCGATCTGTCGGCGTTGCTGTGCGGCACCTGCGCGGGGAGCGTCAAAGAAATCAAACCCTGCCAGGAGATCATTGATGAAATCGTCAGCGGCGCCCAAGAAATTTTGGATAATGCCGCGGCGTTATTGCAATAACTATGACGCGCCCGGTGTCGTTTATTTCTTGGATATTGATGGGATGGTTCTTTGAGCTGTTTTTGATTAAAGAAATCCGGGGCAAACAGAATTTTTCCAATAAAAAAAATTATATTTTGGTTTCCAATCATGCCAGCCATCTTGATTGGCTGATCGGCTGTTATTTGTGCGTGCCCCGGAAATACACTTTTATCGGCCAAGTGGATAAGATCAAGGGGATTGCCGGCGCATTGCGCGATCTGATGTATTGGACGGGCCAGACGATCCGCGTTGACCGCAAGGATCCCGCCTCGCGCGCCCGCGCCGCGGTCAAGGCGGTGGAATTTGTCAAAAGAGGATATAACTTGTTTATGTTTCCCGAGGGGGCGCGTTCGCGGGACGGGAAAATGCGCGAGTTCAAGCGGGGCGTGGGCAAAATTTATTTGCAAACCGGCGCGCCGATCTTGCCGGTGGCGATGATCGGCACTTATGAAATGATGCCGCCGGGCGGCAGAGCGAAACTGAATCGTTCGGCGATTGTGGCAATCGGCAAACCGCAGGAATTTCCCGGGGAACTGGCGGCGGCCGAGCGCCTCGCCGCCGATTCGCCGGAATATCTGCGTCTTTGCGAGACCATCGCCAAAAAAGCCGAAGAAGAAGTGCGCGCCCTGCTGGCCGCGAATTAAAAATTAAAAGATGAATACTTTTGTTTCAACTTTATCCAGAATGGCGCTCGGGGGAGCGGTAAGGGGTCTGCTGATCAAGAATATCAGCGGGCTGGACAATATTCCCCAAAAAAGCAATTTTATCCTGGCGTCAAACCATTTGAGCCATTCGGATTGGTTTATGAGCGGTTACATTACTACGCCGCGCCGCTTTACTTTTTTGGCGCAAGTTGACCAATACACAGGATTTAAAAAGATGTGGCGCAACCTGATTTATTGGTGGGGCGGAATAATTCCCATAAACCGCAAAAGCGACGAATCAAAAAAACAGGCTGTTGCCGCGGCGATAAAAATGCTTAAAGAGGGCTACTGCGTGGTCATCTATCCCGAAGGCGGCCGCGCCTATGATGGCGTTATGCGCGAATTTAAATCCGGCGTGGGGATGTTGCATTTGGAAAGCGGGATTCCCGTTCTGCCGGCGGCGTTTTTCGGGACTCGCGAAGTTTTTCCGCCGCACGGCAAAATAAAGATCAAAAAAATCGTCCGCGTCAATATCGGCCGGCCGCTGGATTTTCCCAAAGAGCGCGCAATCGCCGCCAAATTGGACAAGCATTCCCGGGCCTATCACGGGCTTTGCGCCGATGTGTCAAAAAAAATAGAAGAAGAAGTGCGC
>DAOSDI010000011.1:30770-37015 GCA_035362275.1 Candidatus Pacearchaeota archaeon
ATTGCCAATCGGGGAGAGATCGCTCTGCGGATCATCCGCACTTGCCGCGAAATGGGCATCAAAACCGTGGCGCTGTGCCCGCGCCCGGGAATGGAAAAAAACTTTTTGGAAACGTCCCTTGCCGACGAGTTTTATTATTTGGAAAAAGACGGGTCGTCCGGTTATTTGGACAAAGAAAAAATCATTGCTCTCGCCAAGGGGGCGAAAGCCGACGCGATTCATCCGGGTTACGGTTTTTTGGCCGAAAATTGGCGGTTTTCCTTGATGTGCGAAAAAAGCCGGATTAAGTTCATCGGGCCGAATTGGCGGACATTGCGCGCGTTTGAAGACAAGATTGAGGCCAAAAAGATTGCCAGAAAGATTGGCGCGCCCACGGTGCCGGCGTCGGATAATTCCATCAAAAGCAAAAAAGATCTGATCAAGTGGGCGGAAAAGATAAAGCCGCCGTTCATTATCAAGGCCCAGCGCGGCGGCGGCGGAATGGGCATCCGCGTGGTTAACGGACAGATGAACTATGAAGAAATGATGGCGCTGTCTTTGGGCGCCCAGCGGCAGATCGCCGGCGCGTTTGACGATGTTGATTTCTTTTTGGAAAAATATCTGCCGCGGGTAAAGCACATTGAATTCCAGGTTCTGGCCGACGGCAAAAAGGCGGTGCATTTGGGGGAGCGCGAATGTTCCATCCAGCGCCGCTTCCAAAAGCTGGTGGAAGAATCGCCCTCCGTCGCGCTGGACGCCGATCTGCGCGCCAAAATGGGCGCGTGGGCGGTTAAGATCGCCGAGCATCTGCGCTATGAGGGCGCGGCGACCGTGGAATTTTTGCTGGACGCCGACAAAAATTTCTATTTTATGGAAGTCAATCCCCGTATTCAAGTGGAGCATCCGGTTACCGAAGCGGTTACCGGCATTGATATCGTGGAACAGCAGATTAAAATTGCCCAGGGGGAAAAATTATCGTTTGCGCAAGATAGCGTTTACCAGAACGGTTGGGCGATTGAAGTGCGCGTCAACGCCGAAGATCCGCACAAAAATTTTGTGCCCGCGCCGGGAACGGTGGCAAAATACATTCCGCCGCAAGGGCAGGGGGTGTTTGTGCACAGTTTTTTGCAGGACGGCCAGGAAATCTATCCGTTTTTTGATTCTCTGCTGGCCAAAGTGATCGCCTACGGCAAGGACCGGCCGGCGGCGATTACCAAGCTCAAGCGCGCGCTTTCCGAAACCGTGATTGACGGCGTGGCGACCACGATTCCGTTTTTTCAAGCATTGCTGGAAAAAGAAGAATTTGTCCGCGGCGATTTTTACACCAATTACATTGAAAAGAGCGGCATTATCCGCGAGATGATGCTCAAACCATATCTTAAAAAGAAAATTGTCTGCGAGCCAAAAGATTTTGACGAAGAAGCCGTGGCGCAAATTGCCCACAAAATTTATCAAGAGGTGAAAAATGCCGCCGGCGGGACGCAAAACGGCGGCCTTTCCCGGTGGGTGCTGGCGGACCGGACAAACGAAATTGAAAATTGAAAAATCAAAATGAAAAATTAAGGTAAAATTCCCGACGGAATTTTGATTTTTCCCGCCGGAGGCGGGCGCGCCTTGGGCGCATAATTTTTAATTTTGCATTATCGTTTTAATTTTTAATTTTTAACATGGAATTTTCATTTACCGGCAAAGGCAAGGAGTATCAAATCAAAATTGAGGATTGCGGCGAGCGGGGAGTGCGGGTTGCCGTCAACGGCAAGGAGTTTTGTTTTGGCGCGGATACCGCGGTTGAGGCCGCGCCCGTGGCGCAGACGGCGATGCCCAAGCGTTTGCTGGGCGCCAAAGAAGTTGCCGCGCCGCTGGCCGGCACCATTTCAGAAATCGCTATCCGCGCCGGCGACATCGTTTTGGCCGGGCAAAAACTTCTGACCCTTTCGGCGATGAAAATGGAAAACGAGATTCTGTCCGAAATTGACGGCAAAATCAAAGAAATCAAAATCACCCAAGGCCAAAAAGTCGCCGAAGGCGACATTTTAATCGTCTTGGTCTGAAAACAAAGGCGTATCGGAGTTATTGTTCTTACAAAGGGTAGCGAGCCGAGTGATTTTTAATTCTATGAATTTTAACGAATTCAAACTGAATACGCTGGGAATCAATATGGATGAATTTGGTAAAATTTTTGGGTTTGTTGATTTTGGGAACGTTAATCATTGGTTTGATAAGGACAGGTATGATATTGCCGGTCGTTTAATGAATGAAAATGAATTTTTGATTGTTGATATTGAAAAGATGGGTAGCTTTTTAAATCTATTTTGCGAGAAGAAGCTGTTTTATTACGGTTTTGACAGTGCGCACAAACAATCGTGGCATATTCACAAAAAAGCTAAAAATTGTGGTTTTGTTAAAGTCAGCAAGCCATTGCAGATTATTAAGCATTACTTGGACAATAATGAATTAAACGAAAAAATATTGAAAAGATTGGAAAATGACGGCGGCGGTTATTTTGTAAAAATCCCCAAAGGCAATTTTGATGTTGAGATCAGCATTGATTCTATCAGATTAATGGACCATTACAATACATTTTGTATATTTTCAGGCGATAGCGATTTTGCTTATTTGGCAAAATTTCTAAAACAAAAAGGGAAAAAGATTATGGTTATTGCTTCCGGCAATGTCTTCCATACCCTAAAAGAGCAATCCGATTTGTATATTAATGCTCAGTAAATTAAAGGCGAGATTACTTGCCTGAAACGTAAAACCCCGCTTGTTTAAGGCGGAGTTTGGATATCGGACCCAAATCCATGGGCAGGGCAACCTTACGGTTACGCCTCAATTGTATCAGGATTTGCCTAACTGTCAATGGCGCCTAACGGATTTTCCAATTTTTTCTTGCAAAACACCGTTTTGCCAATCAATATTTTTGGAGATGAAAATGAAAAATGAAATGCGAAATCATATCCGAAATTGATTGAGATGATGTATAATCCAAATTATAAACACGATTTAAGTCGTATTTTACTTAATTGATTTTATGGAAGCGAAAAACAAAAAAATATTGGCTTCCGTTGCCGACAGACCCTATTTTTCAAAAGGGAATTTTGTGCTTTATAATGCCGATTGCCTAAAAATTATGGCGCAACTGCCCGAAAATTCCATTGATATGATTTTTGCCGACCCCCCTTATTTTCTTTCCAGCGGCAGTTTCACTTGCCAAAACGGAAAGATGGTGAGCGTCAAAAAGGGCGATTGGGATTTGAGCAACGGAATAAAGAAAAATTTTGAGTTTCATCTTGAATAATATGAAGCAACACGAAGCAGTAATAAAAGTTATGGAACAGAATGGCGGATTTGCGACGCTGGGTTTTCTCAATCAAGAAGTTTTGAAAGTGTCTGGCGCAGAATGGAAAACAAAGACGCCTTTTGCGAGTATTCGTCGTATCGTTCAAGACGAGCGATTTTTCTTCAAGATTAAACCCGGTCTATGGGCTTTGTTATCGCAAAAAAATAAGTTGCCGCAAGATATATTGCCGACTGATGCAATACCGAAGCGGGAACAAGAACTTTTTAATCACAGTTATTATCAAGGTTTACTCGTAGAAATTGGTAAGTTGAAGAAATACGAAACATTTGTGCCCAACCAAGATAAAAATAAGCGATTTTTAGGAAAAACACTTGGCGAAATAAGCTCGCAAATCGATTTTTACCAATTCGGATACGAACATCTTGTGAGAAAAGCGAAGACTGTCGATGTTTGCTGGTTTAATGCTCGAAAAATGCCGAATGTGCTTTTTGAAGTAGAACACTCGACAGATATTCAAAACTCGCTACTAAAATTTTTGGAATTACAGGATTTTAACACTAACTTTTTTATTGTTGCGGATAAAGTAAGAAAAGTAGAATATACGGGTAAGCTGGAACTCAACGCCTTTGTGCCAATCAAAACGCGCGTGCAATTCATGGACTACGACAAGTTATCCGAATGGCATACGAAAACTTTTGAGATTGTTAGTGTGGAAGATAGTTTAACTTTTTAATATGGAGATACCACTTTCGCCATTTTTGGCAAAAATAGTTCTACGGCTTAACCCGTTTCATCGTGTATTTATAATGTGTAAAGGATACAGCGAGGACTATGAGAGTTTCACCGAGCTTGTGTGGGAAGATGACAAAGATTTAGATTTTTACGACAGAGAAACATATCCTGCATTTCAACTGTGGTTACTTTAGCCCATTCATTTTTTAAAAGCCATTGTTGGGCAAAATTGAAATCAATTGTTTTTTGCGCGATTGCTTGGCATGGCAAGGATTCCCAAACTGCAGAATTGATAAAAGTTGCTAGCATTGATTTTGCCGAAGATGATGATCTTATTCAAGAAATTAAAGCGGACTATGATTTTATCAGAAATAAATTGATTAATCGGGGATTTAAAAATTTGACCGGGAAAGATGGAAAGTGGATACAGGCGAGAACGAAGGGAACAGGTGGGATTAATCCAAGAACGGGGAAGAGGCGGCCGATAACCCGCGCATTTTATGCGCGGACTTGTCTGGTCAAAAAAATTTTTGAAATCGCATCATAAAAAATCAATTTAAAAATAGAATAAAAATTATGAGTAAGAAACAAAAAATTTGGCTGGGGATTTTTGGGGCGATGTTTCTGGTCCCGGAGATTTTATGGGGAGGGATAAGATGGGTCGTTTTTAATATTTTTTTAACATCAGATTTCTTTTATAATTGGGAAATTGGAATAATTTCTGGATTTAAAAATAATATTTTGGGAGTTATCATGGCGTTAGTTCAATTTACAGGATTAATCGCCCTTATTTATTTTTTGATGCGGCTTAAATTAAAAATAAATTTAGCGATTAAAATTATTATTATCTTGGTATCATCGTTCTTAATTTTATCTACCGGGATACTTGCGTGGATGACATTATATTATTTAATTAATAACCCTCAAATTGGTTAAATATATGAAACGATATTTGCCAATGTTCTTGTTTCTGCCGGTCGCGTTTTCCTTGTTTGCTTATTCTTGGGCGCAGGAGTTGCCTATGGGATGGTTCGCCCGAAAGGTAGAATAAAAGATCGGGTGGACATCATTAAGAGAGCGGAGGAGGGCGGCAAGTGGGAAATTTTTAAATAAGGTTTTAAAAAAATATGATAAATTAAAAAATTATGGACAGAAGGCAAAAAGTTTGGCTGGGGATTTTTGGGGCGATGTTTCTGGTTCCGGAGATTTTGTGGAGTCCGATGATTAGTTTTATTTATATTCTAATTTATCCTGGTGAATTTTATGATTTACCGCTTTTGTTTAATTTGTTGCCACCATTTCAAAATAACTTAATTGCGGGGATGATTGAAATTTTGCAATTTGTTGGATTGATATGTTTTTCTTTTTTATTTGTTAAATACAAAGAGAATGATTTTTTGAAAATATTGATTTTGACACTAACAATTCCTTTAGTTTTAATTAGTGGTTTTATCGCTCTAATGGGGTTTTACTATATTTTAAATTCCCCTCAAATTGGTTAAACATATGAAGCAATATCTGCCAGTGTTCTTGTTTTTGCCGGCCTCAATATTTTTGTTCGCCTATTCGTGGGCGCAAGAGTTGCCCGAGATTATCATTGAAGATGCGGATGCGACAACCACGATTAATCTGGCAACTCCGCCTGCGGATTTCTTTGTTGTCAATGAGCCTCCATTTCTTTTGCCCGATGAGGTGGCGATTTGCCATGCCGATGCAAGAGAGGTGATTGATTTGGCAACTCCGCCGGAAGATTTTTTTGATGCGTCGGAAACCAACTTGCGCCTTCCCGATGAAGTAGCCATTTGCCGCGCGGACGAAAGATTCACGATTGATCTGGTTGCCCCTCCCGAAGAATTCTTTGATCCGGCACCGGAGGTGAAAATTTTATCCCGCACGCCGGTGATTTTTGTGCCTGGTCTTTTGGGAACAGAATTAAAAAATAAAAATGATTTAGTATGGCTGAATATTAACAAAATAATTGATTTATCAGATTTAAGCGATAGCTTCTTGGATGTATTGATGATGGGTGATGATTTAATTTCTATAAATAAAGATTTGGTTATTGATAAAGTGATAAAACAAAAATTTTATTTGCTATGGGATTATAATTATTCGCAAGGGTTGATTGATGAGTTTGCGGGGCAGGGGTATGATGTCAACGAGGGGAGTGAGAGCCAGACTTTTTACACCTTCCCCTACGATTGGCGTTATGGCGCCAGCGGAGTTTATCCCA
>DAOSDI010000012.1:0-33451 GCA_035362275.1 Candidatus Pacearchaeota archaeon
ACGCAGGTTCTTCCCGAAGACCCGGAACATTCGTGGGCGTTTAAGGCACATTGGTCGGTGCAGGAGGCCACGCAATATCCTCCACTGCAAATCTGGCCGGAGGGACAGTCGGTATGCTCCCATTGGGTGCAACCATTGGAACCCGTCTTGCAGATTTTGTAGCCGTTGCCGTCGCAGGTGCGCTGGTTTAAGGTGCATTCATCGGTGCATTTATTGGTGCACAATTCGTGATAATTGGTTATCTGGCCTCCGACAATCGTGTTTAAATCATGCGGATTATCACTGGGAAAAGGATAAACGCAAGGCCCCTCAAAAACGTCAATTTGGCCCATGCAATTATCGGTTTTAACCGTTGTGTAAACAGTTTGGCCGGGCTGCAAAGTAACCGTCTTTGAATCAAACAAGGTCTGGTTTTTCAACCACCCCGCGGTGCCGGTCGGAAATTGATAAACCCGATAGGAACACACGCTCACCGTCATCGGGCCGCAACTCACGTTATTGGTTAATCTCACTTGCGCGTCCATACCGTTACCGGCAATATTGATCCATCCGGGAACAACACAACCGGAACCCGCCGCATTCGCCATACCGGCGGCGGCAAAAACAAAGATAAAAACCGAACTCATTGTGAATAAAAATCTAATGGTTTTGCTCATTTTTTTAATATATTATTTTTTGCCCTTTCATTATAACAATTATTTTAAAAATTGTCAATACCGTCAATGCCGTGGTTGCCAATGCAAACAGAAAAAAGGCCATCCGGCCTTTTTTCTGTTTGTCGGAGGCCCGAAATTCCGCATCCGGGCGATCCGTTGCCTTCAAATCCGCTCCTAGCGGGTGACGCAGATTTCTTTCGGATCCGCCTCAATCGCCGTTTCATCTTTTGACTTTGGCGCGCAAACCGTGATCCGGCCGTTGGCGTCTTGCAGAACGGTATATTCGGTGTTATATCCTCCCGAACAACCGGCATCGACGCACGCTTTCCCGCCGACCGGGTCCGCCGGCAATTCGGAAATATAAGTTGGCACAAGACACGGCCTCAAATTCACGCCGGCATTGCCGATAATCTGCGTTGTTGATGTCGCCGTCGGCAAGTCAATTGCGCATATCGTATCATCCGAAGCCCTGAACAATCCCTTATTGTCCGCGATTCTTTGGCCGATGGCATTTAAGATCGCGTTGACATTGCTCACGCGCTGGGAATTGCGCCCTTGCGCGAACTGCCGCGCCGGGTTGATGGCAATGATCACCACCGCCGCCAAAAACGCGATCAGCCCAATCACCACCAATATTTCAATCAGGGTAAATCCCGATTGGTTCCGGTTTTCGCTCCGTTTTTTGATTTTGTTTGTCATTTAATTTTGGTTCTAGTTTTTACCTTTAATTTTTCGACCTTTAAAATTCCTCCCATTGAAGAATTCTCACTTTCCCGCCGGCGCAATCGGCAACAATCCGCAATTGGACAAACGAGCTTTTCCAATTGGCACCGGCGATAATTTCATAGACGGGATTATTATCCGCCATGATTTGCAGATTGGAGCACATTTCCCAAGCGACAATTTTCTCGCCTCGGCTGACTTTCAAAAGCGCCTGGCTTGCGCATCCTTTTGCCATTTCCCCCGCGACAATTTTGTTTTCGCGGGCAAGCGCATCAAACCGGCCCCAAAACGCGGCACGGGAAACCGACACTGCCAACGCCATCATCACCGCCGAAACCAGAATCGCGGAAATCAGCGCGACATATCCGGCTTGATCTTTGGAAAAATTTTTCTTCATTGCGGCAAACGGTAAATTGTCATAAATTTTTGAGAAAATTCCCGGCCGCCGCGGTCTTTGGCGGTCAAAACAAAACTCGCCCGCGCCAGATTTTCCGGAAATAGGCTGATTTCAAAATCGCTGACAAATGTTTGGGAATTGTTGAGCCGGTCTCCGGCGAGCGCCAAAACGCCGCCGGGCGCGTCAAAAGACGCAATATCTTTTTCCCGTTCAATTTTCGCCAGCAGAAATTCGCCTTCATGGCGCGCCATCACGCGCGCGTCGTTTTTCCCCATTGTTTCCATTGCCGCAAAAATTCCGCCGAACAAACCGGCAAAAATCAATCCGAAAAGAAACAGATAGATCAAAAATTCCATCAAAACAAACCCCGTATTATTTTGGGCCGCAGTCTGCTTTTCCATCATTTGGCGGTAATTATTGATAAATAACTTTTCCCTTGGCCGTCAACCGACGCGACATACAAATAGTTTCCCTCGCAATCCATCGCCACCCCGCCGCGCCCGCCGACCTTTCCAGCCTCTTTGGGAAAATCAATGTTTTTTCCTGCTTCAACGACATTTGCCGGATCGGCAATGTTTAATATCCTCAAATCCCCTCCTTGACTGGCGCTTCCCGCCAAAATAAAGGCCAGATTATCTCTGATGATTATATCGTTAACACTGAATGGATCGCCATCATCCGAATAACTGCCCAATAAATCCACCGATGATTCTTTATGGTTAAACAAATAAAACTCTGGCGAATTATCAATATATGTCCTGCCAAAATAAATCTTATCACCAATTATTTTGACGGTTTTCCCGTATCCCCATTTTGTCCGATCAGGAAGCAAGTCATAATCGGCAACTAAAGTCGGAACGGACGGATCGGCAATATTAACAATAATTAATTCACGATTACTGTCAGCGGTCGCCAGATACGCATAATCGCCTTTCACATAAATAGCATTAATCTTGGCGCCAACCTCAAATCTCCCGGCAATTATCGGACTATCGCGATTCTGCACATTAATAATATTTAATTCCGAACAAATATCATCTTCGCTTAATCCTAAATAAGCATAGTTGTCTTTATAAAAAATACTGACACCCGTTTTTTTGCAATCATTACCACCAGCATCTTTAAGCTCTAACGCAGAAATAAATGTTCCATTTCTATCGGCAATTTGTAATTGGTTAACGGAGCTTTTGCCGGCTATATAAATAAAATCATCATCGGTCGCGATGGCGTTTGCTTTTCCAATATCGCCACCGCTGTGTCGAGGTAAGGATAGATTTTTGGGGTCAAGAATATTGAAAATAAACAGTGTCGGGTCGGTGCTTGTTGAAGTATCCTCCACCGCCACATAAAGTTTGTTTTTGTAAGCGTCAATATCGCTTATCGTGCTGGAAGCGGTTTCGGATAAAACAGTAAAATCAAAATGTTCCACTTGCGGGTTTTTCCAGTCGCCGGACAAATTTGAATCGCAAGTGTCGTTGCCCGCAGTGCCGCGCCAATCGGAAATCAAGGTTTGCAATTGAACTTCCTGCCGCCGGCCTCCGAAATCCCAGCTCACCGAAGCGGTGATTTTTTTGGTGAAAAAAGAATGCGTTGACACTTCCGTTTTTTGGGTAAAAATTCCCGCTTGCGTGCGGGTGGAATTGACCAGCCGAAAGTCATTCGCGGCGGCATCTTGCCGGCCTTTGATCATATCTTCGGCCAAAACCAGCGCTTCGGAATTTTGGGCGGTGCCGATGTCCAGCGATTGGCCACCGAAACAAACAAGCACCGCCCCGGCCAGCGCGAAAACCGCCACCGTCATCGCCAGCAAGATTTCCATCGTCAAGAAGCCGGATTGAGTTTTTTTGCCGTTGGCAAAAAGCATATCGCCGTTGGAATTACCGCCAATCAATGAGGCCGGATTTTCCGATCAAAATATCCGCGCGATGCCCGAAATCGTCTTGCAAAACCAAACTGAAGCCCGGAGTATTTCCCGAATTCGCCTCAAAGATTGCTTCCTGGCCGCTTGATAAAACGGCGCGGGTTGACCGATTTTCAAAATCAATGATTTCATCGTAATCTTTGTTCCGGTTTGCAAAATCACTTCCCTGAAAAATAATCAATCTCATATTTTGCGAATCAAAACAAACTCCGTGCGCCGCGCCGCCGGCGCAGGATTCGCCCAAACAAACTCCCGCGACCGCCTGCGCGCGGGCATGGCGCAAGGCGGCCAGCACCGCGTCGCGGTCGGCGGCAAACATCCAAAACCGCGCACTGCCGGCATCCAGCGGCGCCGACAACGCGGCGGCAATCGCCAGCAACGCGGCCACCACCAGACATTCAATCGCCGAAATCCCCGACTGGAAATTATTTTTGCAACAATTGAGTGATCCCATATATGGGGGTGATGATCGCGGTCGCAACAAAGCCGACCAGCAACCCCGCGAAAACCATTAAAACCGGCTCAACGGCCGCCGACAAATTTTTTGCCGCGCCATTCATTTCGTCTTCGCACATCCGCGCCACGCAAACCAGAGAGTCTTCCAACGATCCCGATGCCTCTCCGGCGCAGATGATCTGCGCCGCCAGCGAAGGAAAAATTTTTTCTTCGGCCATATTCTCGCCGATTGATCCTCCGGAACGGGCCGCCAAAGCGCTTTTTCCGAATGCGCGGCAATAAGCCAGATTGCCCGACGATTTTCCCGCCAATTCCAAAGACGCCACGATTCCCGCACCGCCGCGCAAAAGCAAACAAAGGGCGCGGCAGGAATTCGCCATATGATAATTTTTGAAAATCGCGCCGAGCACCGGCAAGCGCAACAGCCAATAATCAAAGAAAATTTTCGCCTTTTCCGTTCTGATCAATAAGTGCCAAACCAAAACCGCCGCCAAAAAAATGATTCCCGCAAGCCACCAATAATCGCGCATTAAGGCGGCAAAAAAAATTAAAAAGTTCGTGCTCCACGGCAGATCGCCCCTTAAACTGGAAAAAACGGGCAGAATTTTGGGAAAGATGTAAACGGAAAGAAAAATGACAATCCCGACGGTGGCAATCAAAATAAAGACCGGATAGATCAGCGCGGCGGCAACGCTTCTTTTCAATTCGCGCCTTTTTTGCATTTCGCCGGACAGATAATCCAGATTTTGCGCCAAACTGCCGCTTGACTCCCCGATATGCACGACGTTAACGGCCAAGTCGCCGAAAACGCCGGCATCTTTCATTGCCCGCGCCAGCGGCTTGCCTTGCTCAACCGCCAAGCGCAAACCGATGATTAAGTTTTTAACTTCTTGCCGAAGTGCGTTTTTTTCCATCATTTTTATGGCACCGTCAATTGAAATTCCGGCTCTCGCCATTATCGCCAGTTTTTTAATAAAGATGATGCGCTCCGATTCCGAAAACCAAAACCGGAGCCAAAAAATTTTTGCCGCGATTGAAATTTTTTCACCGTTAAAAATCCGTTTTTTCGGAAATGCGGCCGAAGTGAATTTTTTAATCAGATCAATTAATCTATTCATAAAAGACGCGCAAAACTTCTTCAATGGACGTGATGCCGGCAAAAGCCTTTTGGAGTCCGTCGCCGGCCATCGGCAACATTCCCTGATTGGCGGCAATCTGTTTTAATCTTTTGGGCGATTCGCAACGCAAAATCGCTTCCCTGATTTCGGGGGTCAAAATTAAAACTTCATTAATGCTTGTGCGGCCCGCGTATCCCGTGCCGGAACATTGATCGCACCCCCTGCCGCAAAAGAAATCCCGCCGGTCAATGTTTTTTCGCAACGCCGCCCGAAGGCCGGCAAGATCGGCATCGGCAAGCGTTTTTTGGGTTTTGCAGTACGGGCAAATTTTCCGCACCAGCCTCTGCGCAATCACGACATTGACCGTGGAAGCGATCAGATAGCCTTCGGCCTTCATATCCAAAAGCCGCGGCAAAGCCGCGGCGGCATCATTGGTGTGCAAAGTGGAAAGCAAAAGATGTCCTGTAAGCGCGGCGTTGATTGCAATCCCCGCGGTTTCCGCGTCGCGAATCTCTCCCACCATGATAATGTCGGGATCCTGGCGCAAAAGCCCGCGCAATCCGGAAGCAAACGTTAATCCCACCCGCGGATTTGTCTGAATCTGGCAAATTCCGGGAATCGCGTATTCCACCGGATCTTCCACCGTGATAATGGAAACTTCCGGGGTGTTCAAGCTTTTGAGCAAGGCGTAAAGAGTGGTGGTCTTGCCCGATCCGGTGGGGCCCGTGCACAAAATCATCCCATAGGGTTTGCAAATCGCCGCGCGCAATTTTTGGGCATTGACCGCGGAAAATCCCAAGCTTTCCAATGTAAACGCTTCCGCCTGTTCGGCCAGCAAACGCAGAACCGCGTTTTCGCCGTAATATGTCGGCGACACCGAAGCGCGAACATCCAACGGCCGCCCGGCGGCGATCATCCGGAAACGCCCGTCTTGCGGCGTTTGATGCTCGTCGGTGCGCATTCCCGAAAGGATTTTGATGCGGCTCACCAGTTCGGACAAAAAACGGGAAGGAATGTTGTAAAAATTTTTCAACGCGCCGTCAATGCGATAGCGCACGCGGATGCTGTCGTTTTGCGGATCAAAGTGAACATCGGACGCTTTCAGTTTGTGCGCCTCTTCAACAATAAAAGCCACCAGCCGCACCGTGGAGACATCATCGTTCTTGGCAATTTCAACCGCTATCGGGTTGTTGATCATAAAAATCAATAAACGCCAATCGCGCGCCGCGCCGCCGGCGGCCGCACATTTCTCCATTTTATCACAAACCGATCATTTTTTCACACCTGTGTATAATTTGCCGATTTGCCAAATCAGTTTTCACCCACAGATTAACTCTTAATCAACTTTTACTCAAATACAAGAACCGCAAAAAATCAAAACCGCCTCGGCGTGCGAGGCGGTTTGAATGCGGGCCAGATGGGATTTGAACCCACGATCTTCTCCGTGACAGGGAGACGAAAACTCCAGGCTTTTCTACTGGCCCAAATACACTCATTATAATTAACACATTGCAAAATAAGAATCAAATATTTTTTTCTTGCGTTTTAAATATAAGTTATTTCCATCTTGTAAATACATAAATTGAAATAATTTCCTTGAAGCAAAAATGCTATAAGTTAAAATATACCAATTTTTCCTTTTAATAACAAACCCTTCCGCTGAAGCCAATTCTTTTATTCTATCTCTCAATGATTCTAAAAATAGTCTGCTCCCTGATGTAAATCTGACCAAAAACACCAATCTCTGTTTACTGCTTTTGGGTTTTTTATAAAACTTTGCCACAACGTTTCCATCACCGTCAAAATATCCGCGTGTAAAGTGGGAAAAGCAATTATCGGGGACGTCGGGCAGGCAAATCGTTTTGCTTTTATTGGGTGTGATTCCCATGGATAAAAGATCCTTAAAAATTTTACCGCTCCCGATTTGCAGACGATAGGAAGTTTTCCATTTTTCGTTTCTTTTCCGTTCGCTGATTTTGTGATTGGAGCCAAGAGCTTCTTTTATTTTTTTTAATAATTCCTTATCTGTGATTTCAAATTCAATAAAACATGCTCCTCTCTTGTTTTTTATCATACTGCCATCCGCACTGAAAAATCCCAAAACATATGCCATTTCCGGCGTCCATAATTTAAAAAAATCATGGTTGATTTCTTTATGAATCGGCATTTGCAGTTATCGGTAAAGTGCCGACGGCTGGATTCGAACCAGCGGCCTCGGCCTTATGAAGACCTCGCTCTGCCACTGAGCTACGCCGGCATTTTTGAGCACAGCTCAAAAATAGTTGTCAGTTATCGGTTGTCAGTTATTGGACAGACGCAATTTAAAATCAAACATCAAATATCAGATTTCAGGCTACGAATAAGACCATGCAATAATTTACCCACCAAATCGCATTGTTGCAATGATTTATCAAAATTATTATTAAATAATTTTTCGGCAATTTTTAAAATACTCACTGTTTCGTAAAGAGATTTTAAGGCGATATTTAAAGACAAAACGAAAGATTTTTTGCTATCGCTTCCGCTTCCTTCGGCAATATTCAAAGATACGGACGTCACCGATCTTCTCAACTGATCAGTTAGGGCATAACGCTCGTCTTTCGGCAATTGCTTTATTTGCTCATACACAACCTCTACGAGAATAACCGATTCTTGCCAAACTCTTAATTTTTCAAAATTATACATGCCGTTTGAATTTTGTATTTATCAAACAACAGATAACTGGCAACTGAAAACTAAATTTTTGCTCGCAAAAATTTGTCGCGGGGCCTGGAATTGCACCAGGGCCTCCAGCTTATGAGACTGGTGAGATACTACTTCTCTACCCCGCAATGATCGGCTTGCGCCAATACCCGTTGATTATACTTCAATTTCGTTTTCCAGTCAAACAAATGGACTTTGACGGCAAAAAAAGCGGCGGATTCGCACGACTACTTGTTGCGAAACGCCCGCGCGTCTTTTAACCCTTGCTCAAAGGAAAGGATTGCCGTTTTTGCCGTTTGGTAATCCAGCGTAATTTTGGGATCCCGCACGATTTGGCGATAAAGGCGATCCGCTTCTTTTATCGCATCAATATCCGAGAAAACGTCAGCCTTGGGGCTTTCCAGCTGTTCGGCCAGATCCTTGCCCGGATAGCCGATCCGGAACAGAACATCCTTCACCAAAAGATCGGCCTCAATTATTGCCAGCTTCATCTGCGCCGGATTTTGCGTCAACAGCCGTTTTTTGATCTTGTTCCAATCCTTCTCAATCAGCTTCACGTTATAGGCGCGAAAAGTGAAAAATTCCACCAGATCCCACAAAAAAAGACGGCGCAAGTACACGGTGGACGACCAAACGTAAACAATGAACGCAATGACTCCCAAATTGAAAAGCACGAAAAAAATCTTGGCCGCCAACAGCCATCCGGTCATTTCCGGAAACAAAATTTCTTCAATGTTGATTTTGGAAAAATCCACAATTAATAAATTAAAATTGAAAAATCAAAATGGAAAATGACAATGTAAAATTAAAAAATGAAAAATAAGAAACGGGACGTTTTACATTTTTTCCGCTAAAGGACGAATGCGCCTACGGCGCAAATTGTCATTATCAGTTTAGTAAAACTGCCCGCCAAACTGATTTTTGATTTTTACATTTTTAACTTTCAATAATTTTGCCGACATTAAACAACGTTGATTCGTCAAAATGCCTGCCGATGATCTGCAGGCCGACCGGCAACCCGTCCGCCGCGCCGCAAGGCATTGCCAGCGACGGCACGCCGGCAAGATTCACCGAAATGGTAAAAATGTCGGCCAGATACATCTGCACCGGATCGTCGGTTTTTTCACCGATGGCAAACGGCAGTGTCGGCGACACGGGCGCGATGATCGCGTCAACTTGCGCCAGCGCCCGGTCAAAATCCCGCTTGATCAGCGATCGGACTTTTTGCGCCCGCACATAATAGGCATCGTAATATCCGGCCGACAGAACATAAGTTCCCAGCATTATCCGGCGGCGAACTTCCGCGCCAAATCCCTGCCCGCGGGCGGCAAAGTAAGCGTCCGTGACAGTGTCTCCGCCCTTGGCGGCGCCGTAGCGCATCCCGTCATAGCGTGCCAAATTGGCGCTGGCTTCGGAAGTGGCAATGATATAATAGCAGGCCAGCGCGAATTCGCTGTGCGGCAGGCTCACTTCCTCAATCTTGTGCCCCTGTTTTTCCAGAAAAGATATTTTTTCTTTTATCGCGCTTTCCACGCGCGGATCCATCCCGGCGACAAAATATTCTTTGGGTACCCCCAGGCGATATTTTTCTTTGGCCGCTTCGCCCGCCGGCATTTCCACCGAAGTTGAATCGCGACCGTCTCGGCCGCGAATCGCGTCAAAAACGGTTTGCGCGTCGGCAACGGTTTTTGCCAGCGGTCCGATTTGGTCCAGCGACGACGCGTAGGCCGCGCAACCATAGCGCGACACCGCGCCGTAAGTCGGTTTGAGACCGACCGCGCCGCAAAAACACGCGGGCTGGCGGATGGAGCCGCCGGTGTCGGAACCCAGCGCCGCGGCACATTGATCCGCCGCCACGGCCGCCGCGGATCCCCCCGAAGAACCTCCCGGAACGCGGCGCAAATCCCGCGGATTGCGCGTGGGCCCGAACGCCGAAGTTTCGGTGGAACTGCCCATCGCAAATTCATCCATATTGGTTTTTCCCAGAATCACCGCGCCCTGACCCTTTATTTTTTCAATCACCGTTGCGTCATAGGGCGCAATATAATTTTGCAAAATTTTGGAACCCGAAGTGCACAGCAAATCTTGCACCATAATGTTATCTTTGACCGCCATCGGAATTCCTTCCAGTATGCCGATTTGTTCCCCGTTTTTTATTTTTTCATCAACCGCTTTGGCTTGCGAGATCGCCAAATCCCGCGCGATATGCAAAAACGCGAAAATTTCGTCGTTTTCCTTTTCGATTTTGTCCAAATGGGCCGCCGTTAATTCCCAGGCGGAAAATTCCTTCTTCATCAATCCGCCGCGAATATCTTTAATTGTTAAATTTTTTAACTCCATAATTCAAAATGTAAAATGCCGTTGTATTTTTTCCACTTTTTAACTCTAAATTTCACAGAATTGCTTTCACTTTCAAACAGCCGTCTTTTTGCTCCGAAAACGCCTCGCGCAAACGGCGGGTTTTTTGTTCCGGCCGCGGAATCGCCTCATCCTCTCGCAAAACGTTTTTCGCCGCCGTTGAACGCGCCAGCGCGTCAATTCCGCCGACATCCGCTTCCTTCAATTTGTCCACATAATCCAAGATCGCCGAAAGGTCTTTTTGGTATTTTTCAATTTCGCTCTCCGACAGCCCCAGCCGCGCCAGCTTGGCGATATGTTGTGTTTCTTCCTTTGAAAGCATTGTATTTATTTCATTTATTCAACAAATTTAAAAAATCCCTATCGCTCAAATTCGCCTCGCGCAGAATCATTTTCAAAAGAGATCGGTCAACCACACGATAATCGGGAACAGTGATCGGCGGCCTGCCGCCGCAAATCAGTCGAATATGGCTTCTTTTTTGCCGCACCGGCGCATAACCGGCTTTGGCCAATATTTTTATCAGTTCTTTGCTTGAAAGCAAAGGCAAGCGCATAGGTTTATAAAGTGATAGTCTCCATCCTCATTTCATCACGAACATAAGCTTCCAATCGCGCTTGATTTTCTTTTTCTTCCAAAACCAGCTCAATCGCTTCGCGGATATTTGCCATTGCTTCATCAATTGTTTTTCCTTGTGTGAAACATCCCGAAAATATCGGACATTCAACCACGAAAAAACCATCCTCGCCTTTTTCCACCAACAAAGGAATTTTTTTGCCTTGATATTTTTGATAAACACTAACCTTTTTCATGTTTTCATCATACTCCAAAATCCATCCCTTGTTAATCTTGACAAAATTATGTAAATAATTTATGATGTCCTTATGAAAAAATGTGAAAGGTGCCATGGCCGCGGGCTTGTTGGTAGCGGCATTTCAAAAATTTGTCCAGTTTGTTACGGAACCGGGCATAAAATAGAGGAAGATAGCTCAACCTCAACTTCAACTTCAAAACAATAAACCTGCCATTTTTTCTTTTTTTTATACGCAACACGCCCCGCTT
This sequence comes from Candidatus Pacearchaeota archaeon, assembly GCA_035362275.1. Classification (GTDB taxonomy): domain Bacteria; phylum Patescibacteriota; class Minisyncoccia; order Minisyncoccales; family UBA5738; genus UBA5738. The sequence goes on from DAOSDI010000012.1 coordinate 11,393, forward strand.
TCGCGGGGCGTTTTGATATTTTGGTTGTATCTGAATTTCGTTTGAAAATTGAAAACTGACAATTGAAAATTGGCGAAAGTCATTTGGGCGGTTCCAGTTCTTTGGTTTCAATCAGCACTTCGCGCAAAGTATCCAGGTTTTCCAGCACCATGCCCGCGCCGCGTACCACCGTGGTTTTTGGATCCTCCACGGTTTTCACCGGCATCCGGGTTTCCTTGGCAATCAGTTCGTCCAGACCGCGCAGTTGACTGCCCCCGCCGCACAAATAAATGCCGTTGTGCATAATGTCGGCGATCAGTTCCGGCGGCGTTTCCTCAATGGCCATTTTGATCTCGTTGACGATCTGGCGCACCGATTTGTCAATCGCTTTGCGAATCTCATTTTCCGAAATGACGATCTCCTCGGGCAATCCGGTCACCAAGTTGCGCCCGCGCATTTTGAATTCCCGCTTGATCAGCTTTTCTTTTTTTGCGCCGCCCGCCGGTTTGGCACCTTCGCCGACATAGGCCAGGCCGATGCCGATCTTGATGTTTTCGGCCATCCGCTCGCCGATCAACAGTTTGTATTCGTCCTGCACAAACTGCATAATGTCTTCGCAAAGCTTGTCGCCCGCCACCCGCAAACTCTTTCCGAACACGATCCCCCCCAAAGAAATCACCGCAATCTCGGTGGTGCCGCCGCCCAAATCCACCACGAAGCTTCCCTGCGCTTCCTGCACCGGCAAACGGATGCCGATCGCCGACGCCATCGGCTCTTCAATCAAAAACACTTCGCGCGCGCCCGCCGATTTCCCCGCGTCAATCACCGCTTTTTTCTCCACCTCGGTAACCCCCACCGGCACGCCCACGATCACGCGCGGCCGCAAATTCAAAAGCAGTTTCCGCTTGCGCGCTTTTTCAATGAAATAGCGAAACATTTGCTCGGTCACTTCAAAATCCGAAATCACGCCGTGGCGCATCGGCCGCACCGCGGTGATATGCGCGGGAGTCCGCCCCACCATTTTTTTCGCCTCTTCGCCCACCGCCAGAATCTGGCCGGTTTTCTGATTGACCGCCACCACCGACGGCTCAAACATCACGATCCCCCGGTCCTGGACGTAAACCACGCAATTGGCCGTCCCCAGATCAATGGCCATATCTTCGGAAAACAATTTTTGCAATTTATCCCAGATTTTCATTTTTCAAAAAGTTATCAATCTCTTTTATTTTCACCAATTTTGATTCTTTTCCCCCGCGCTTTTTGATCTCAACGCTGTCTTTGGCAATCGTTTTTTCGCTTATCACCAACCGGCGGGGCATCCCCAAAAGATCGGCATCGCCGAACTTTTCGCCCGCGGATTTTTGCCGCCGGTCATCGTATAATACGCCGATTCCGGCTTTTTGTAAATCATCATAAATTTTCCCGGCGGCGCTTCTGATTTTTGCGTCGGTTTCGCCGTCCTTGGCTTCCAGGACGATCAGATGCGCAAAAAACGGCGCGATATTTTCGGGCCATATCAGCCCCGCATCGTCGCGCGAAATTTCCGCCGCGGTCCCCATCAGGCGGGTGAGGCCGATGCCGTAACAGTTCATCAGCACCGGCAAATTTTGGCCGTCTTGGCCGGCGGCTTCAAAAGAGAACGGCGCGCTGTATCTTGTTCCCAGCTTGAAAATATTGCCCACTTCAATGGCTTTTTCTTCACTGAATTCTTCCCCGCCGCACTCCGGACATTGGGGATAATCTTCCTTGATCTCACGGTTAACCGTAAAGCCGCACGCCGCGCAGTGGTAAATCGTGTCTTCGCCGGCTGAAGTCGCCGCCTGAAATTCGTGCGAAAATTTTGAAAAACTGCCACCGCTCGCCAGCGTGAGATGAACGGCATGCCCCACTCCCGCGGCATTGAAGATCTCAAAGTAGATTTGTTTTATTTTTTCGTAATAGCTGTCGCAGTCTTTCTGGTCAATGTGGAACGAATAAAGGTCTTTCATCAAAAATTCCCGCCCGCGCAACAATCCCGATTTGGCGCGAAGCTCGTCGCGGAATTTGGTCTGGATCTGATAAACGGCAATCGGAAAATCCTTGTATGACAACGCGAACTTTTGCACCAGCGGCGCGGCAATCTCTTCGTGGGTCGCTCCCAGCGCGTATTCCGTTTTTTGGCGGCTTTCCACCTTGTATAAAACATCCAAGCTGTTCCAACGTCCGCTGGCTTCCCAATTTTTTTTGGGAACGAGCGCCGGCATTAAAATCCTTTGCGCCCCTGCCTCGTCCATTTTGCCGGCAATAATCTTTTCTATTTTTTGCAACGCCAAAAGCCCCAGCGGCAACATCGCATAGATTCCGGCGGCGGTTTGGTCAATAAATCCCGCGCGCAAAAGCAAGCGCGTGCCCGCACTCATCTCCCCGGGCAATTCCTCCTTTCTGGTTTTGGCAAAAAGCCGCGATTGCAACATATTTTTTAAAAATTAAAACAAACGGATAATGTCTTTGACGATCACAAACAACATCAGCACCATCAGCAATCCATAGCAAACCGCGGTGAGAGATTGCTCAATTTTTTCCGACACCGGCTTGCGGCGAATCGCTTCCAGCGCCAAAAATATCAAGCGCCCGCCGTCCAGTGCCGGAATCGGCAAGGCGTTTAACACCGCCAGATAGACCGAGATCATCGCGACGAATTGCAGATAATAATTCCAGCCCATTTGCGCCTGATCCGACATCAAGCCCACGATGCCGATCGGGCCGACCAATTCCGCGCCCGGCGGCATTCCCTCTTTTTTTACCAACCGGCCGATAATCTGCCCCCAGCCGTCAAAAACGCCGAGGGTCATTCTCCATGTGGCCGCCGCCCCGTTGCCAATGGCGGAAAAAAACGAGTATGATTTCTGGGCGGTGCGCATCAATCCCACTCCCATCGCACCTTCTCCCGCCGGCGGATTTTCGCGCGGGACCAAAGCGATCTCCAAAACATTTCCGGCGCGATCAATCTCCAAAATCATTTCGTGCCCGCCGGAATCCGCCGCAGCCTCCTGCACTTGCGCCACTTTGTCAATCGGCATCAATTCGCCGCCGGCCTTTATGTTTTTGACAATATCGCCGACTTTGATTCCCGCCGAAAACGCCGGAGAACCGCCAACCACCGAAACGATCTGCACCCGGGCGTTTGTCGCCGGATCAGTGTCATCCACCGCTTCCACCGCGCCGGACATAAAAACTCCCGAAAGAATCACAATGGAAATCAGCCAAAAAGAAACCACTCCCGCGGCGATGATGATTGCCCTCTGCCAAATCGGCTTTGAGGCAAAACTTTGTTCGTCTTTTTGGGCGTTATCATCCTCTCCCTGCATTTTGACAAATCCTCCAAAAGGAATCCAATTGATGGAATAGATTGTTTCGCCGATCTTCTTGCCCCAAATCCGCGGCGGCAAAAACATTCCGAACTCCTCCACTTTGACGCCGAATTTTTTGGCAAAATAAAAATGCCCCAATTCATGGAGAAGGATCAACAGACTCAAAGTAAAAATGCTCAACAAAATAGTGGCAACCATCTGGCATAATTTTCAGTTTTCATTCATCAGTTTTCAATAAATGAGGCAGCGCTCCAACAATTCAAACAATCGCAAAAACTACGTTTGTTTGGAAATTGGAGCAATGAAAATTTAATGAAAATTGAAAATTGAAAATTGAAAAATTTATTTTATTCGGCAATTTCTTTTTTCTTGCGCTCGCCGGCTTCGTCAATTTTTTTGGAATAACCGTCAATCAATTTTTGCAATTCGTCTTTGGCGCGGAATTTGTCATCTTCGCGGATCTCGCCGGCGCGCTCCAAACGCTGAATCTGCGACCAAGCGTCGTCGCGGGCGCGCCGCATCGCCTGACGCGCGTCTTCCTGCGTTTTGGCGATCAAGCGCGCTAAATTCTGGCGGTATTCGCCGGTGAGATCCGGAATGGAAACGCGGATCACCGCGCCTTCGGCCGCCCCGGACAATCCCAACTGCGACGCCTCAATCGCTTTTTGTATCGGCTCAAAATAGGATTTATCCCACGGCTGAATAACAATCTGGCGCGGTTCGGGCGCCGAAATCATTGCCAATTGCTTGAGCGGACATTTCTGCCCGAAACAATCCACCACCAAATCCTCCACCAGCGACGCGCTGGCGCGCCCGGTATGGAGCTTTGCCAATTCCCGATCCAGATATTGCAACGCCTTGTCAAACTCCGGCGCCAATCTTTTGATAATGTCTTTATATTCCATAAATAACCGCCAAGGGCGGAATTACCAATCTCCAACTACCAATTTCCAAATAAATTTTCAATTGCCCAATTTCCAAATAAATCTGAAAATTAAAAATTAGATACTTTTGGAACTTGATGCTTGGTTCTTGGAGCCTAATATTTTTATTTTACCAGATTTTTCTTTATTTTCTACTCTTGACAAAACTTAAAAAGAATTTTTTACTTATTCATTCAATCGTTTTTTCATAAAATTTTACAAATTCAGCAAGAAGTTTTCAATGGCCAGGCGCGGGTGCGCGTTGGTGGTGCGCAATTCAAAATCCAAAGTTTGGATTTTTTTTAATGTGCCGGCGATTTTTTGCACACCAAAATTTTTAAAAGAGTCGGACCCTTTCAAAAGAGGCCGGACCCTTTGGGGGTCATTTAAGACTTCCAGCAAGAGGCGGCGAAAATGATTTTGCCAAATTTCAAGAATCTCGTTCAAAGTTATTCGCGCGTCCGCCTCTTTCGCTTTTTCCTTTTCCTCATCGGTGATTTTTTTGGCATAAACGAATTTTTGCGCCAAATCGCCGCTGATAACGCCGGCAAATTCTTTTTCCGCCGCGCGCCATTTTTTCAATTCCTCCGGATTTTTCAAAAAATCAACCAACCGTCCGGGGCGGCCGAAAGACATTTCGGCGATTTCTTTTGTTTCCCCGCCGACGCTTCGGGGGCCAATCTCCCCCGCCAGCTTTTCCATCTCGCTTTGGGGTAAAAAATTAAATCTGACAATCTGGCACCGCGAACGCACAGTCGCAAAAAGCCGCTGATCGTTTTCGGCGATCAAAATCATCAGCGACGCTCCCGGCGGTTCTTCCAAAGTTTTGAGCAGGCAGTTTTGCGCTTCCGCATTCATCAAATGCGCCGAATCAATGATGGCAGTCTTGCATCTTCCCGCCGGCGCCAACGCCATTTTAGCAATCAGTTCGCGGATCTGCGCCACGGTGATTTCTCCGGCGGATTTGCCGGTTTTTCCGTCAACAAGAGGCGCCGTGAACAGAAAATCGGGATGTGCGGTTTTTTCTCCGGCCGAAAATCCCAGAATTTCGGAAGCCCATTCCAGCGCCGCGGTCTTTTTTCCGACTTTGTCCGGGCCGGAAAAAATCCAGGCATGCCCCGCTTTGCCCGCGGTTAACGCGGTTTTTAGAAATTGCCGTTGTTTTTGATGACCAACAACCATTTTGATCACGATTAAAACGGAATCTTCAATTTTCAATTTTCAATGAATTTCCAATTCCCAAACAGATGCGGCCGCATTTGTTTGACCATCAATCAATTGATTATTTAATGAAAAATGAAAACTCTATTTCTTTGCCATTATGCTTTTTTTATAGAAGTCCAGATTCTCCAACACCGCGCCCGTGCCGCGCGCCACGCACAAAAGCGCATCTTCGGCCAGAGTGCAGGGCACGCCGATGGCGTTGCTCACGAATTCCGGCAAGTTGGCCAGCAGGCTGGAACCGCCCGCCAGCACCATTCCTTTATCCATAATATCGGCGGAAAGCTCCGGCGGCGTCTCGCGCAAAACCGTCTTGACGGTTTGCACGATCTCGGCCAGCGAATCGCGCACCGCCTCGCTAACTTCGTTGGCATTGATGGCGACATTGCGCGGCAAACCGGTTATCAAATCGCGGCCGCGAATCTGCATCGTTCGCGGATCCTTTTCGGGTATCGCCGTGCCGACGTTCATTTTGATATCTTCAGTGGTTTGATCGCCGATGGCCAGATTGTGTTTCCGTTTCACGAAATCGGCAATGGCCGCATCCATTTTGTCGCCCGCCACCCGCAAGGATTGAAAATTGACAATTCCGCCCAGTGAGATCACCGCCACTTCCGTGGTGCCGCCGCCGATGTCAACGATCATATTTCCCGAACAGGAATGAATGGGAATGCCCGCACCGATGGCCGACAAAATCGGCTCCTTGCACAAATACACCGCTTTGGCGCCCGCGTTAATGCCGGCTTCAATCACCGCCCGCCTTTCGGTGGAGGTGATTCCCGCCGGCACGCTGATCACCAGTTCGGGTTTGAAAAGATGGAACTTCCCCGAAACCTTGTTGATGAAATAGCGAATCATTGCCTGCGTAACCACAAAATCCGCGATTACGCCGTCTTTCATCGGCCGGTAAACGCGGATGGCGTCGGGAGTGCGCCCGATCATTTCATTGGCCGCCTGCCCCACCGCCAAAATCTTGTTCTCGTCCAAATCCACCGCCACCACCGACGGCTCCTGCAGAACCACTCCTCTCTTGGGGATGAACACCAGTGAATTTCTTGTTCCCAGATCAATGCCAATCTTCATGAACTAACATTGACTTTTAAACATTGAACATTGACAGAAGTGCATTTCAGTCAAAATTCAAAGTTTAATGTTCAATGTTTTTATAGTGATTTCACCCTATCTCATTTCTCTCTTTTTGGCAATCAGCGGCGCCGCCAGCGCCACCATTATCATTGTGCCGGTGATTAAAAGCAGGCATTGATAGCCGAAACTTTCAACCACATAGCCGCCGAAAACCGCCGCCAGCGCAATCGCCAACGGAGAAAAAACAGTGTCCAGCGCCGCCGCTTCGGAAGGCCGGCTTTTCAATTCCTCGGCCAGCAGGGCGGAACGTCCGGTATTGCTCAAAAATCCTCCCGCGTTGCGGACAAATTCCAGAAAAAACGCGACAACGGCGGAAAGGAACGGCAGAAAAACGCCGAACATCAACGTGGAAACTCCGGCGATCAATCCGCCCCGGCAAACGGCGGCTCCGGGATTGCCCGTTTGTCCGCGGCGCAAAACAAAAAAATAAAAAACGGAAAATGCCGCAGAAACCAATGCCACAAACCAAATCGCTTCGGTTTGCTCCAATCCCACGCCGGTTTTCAAAAACAAAGGGAAAAATGGATGCAGGGCGCTTTCCGCCAGCAACACCGCGAACGCCAGCGCCACATAGCCGGAAATTTTTTTGGAAAACGACATTTTGGCGGTCTTGGCAAAGCTTTTGGCAAATCCCGCCAGCGCCGCTTGCCGCCGGTTTGTTTCCCAGGAATGAGTGATCATTCCCGCCGAAAGCACTCCCGCGTAAACGCAAATGGCCGCCGAAACCATAAACGCGGCTTCAAAACCGCACCGCCAAACGATGATCGCGCCCGCGGCAGGCGCGGCGGCCGCGGCCCAATAGCTGGCATTGTAAAACCAGGAAAAATCCTGTTCGGCGCCGCCGTTGGAATTTCTTATCATCAACGCGCGCAGGGACGTGAAAAAAAACGCCGCCGACAATCCCAGCGCGATCTGCCACCCGTAGATCGCAATGGCGTTTTGCGCGTCAAAGGCCATCGCCAATGCGTAGGCGCCGTATCCCAAACACGCCGCGGCGGCCATCAGCGCCGGATGGACCAAGCGCGTCAAAAACCCCGCCAGCGGCGCGCCCAGCGCCATCGGCAGATAGATCAAGAAATAAACCTTGCCGATTTGCGCCAAAGAAAGCCCGCCGGCCGCCAAGAACAGCGGATAATAAAGCGAGAAAATTTTGTAGCCGAACATCAGCGAAAAATGCGCCAGCGCCGCGTCGCGCCCGATATGATTGCTACTATTGCTATTTCCAGTGTTCATCATTCGTTAAAATGTTTCAGGTAATTTGATATTATCAAATCCGAATAAAAAAACCACCGGCGAACTTTCGCCGGCGTTTTGAATTTCCAACAAGAAAAATTTTGATATTTTCAGCGGTCGCAAAAAATGCAGAATTTTAGATAATTTGCTTACCAATCACAACAAAAAAATAAGTCCGGCGGCGCAATTCGGATGTTTTCCAAACCCCGCTAACCGGATATAAATTTAGGTTTTATTTCGACAAACGGGGGGTTAAGAGAGGCGGTAGTTTTTCAGTTCGCGGCGAAGATTTTTTTGGTCGGGGAAAGCGATTGCCAGCAGAGCCCAAAATCGCGGCGAATGGTTGAATTCTTTCAGATGGCAAAGCTCGTGCGCCACAACATAACCGGCCAGCCGGTCCGGCAAAAACACCATCCGATAATTGAAATTAAGATTGCCTTTTGCCGAACAGCTTCCCCATCGCGTCCGCTGGTTGCGGATCGCCACGCGGTTATGTTTTAAATTATAAACCGCCCTCAATTCGGCGATTTTATCCGAAACAAGTATTCGCGCCGCCGGACGATGCTTCAAAAATTCCCGGCGGTTGGCGGGCGGCAAAAGACTTTTTTGACTTTTGGATTCGGCGATCTTGCCCAAAACCCATTCGGATTTTTGGCGCAAAAATCTTTCCACCAAAAAATCGGGGAATAATTCGGGTTTGCTGGCAAAAACCTCGCCGCCGGATTTGACAACAACGCGCAGATTTCTCGTCCGCGCGCTTGTTTTCAAGCAATAAGCCACCTTTTGCCCATTTAAAATGATTTCTTTGTTTTTACTCCTCATTGCTCATTACTACCGATTGTCTCCCGATCCGTGCAAAACCCCTCGTTCTTGGCGATCGGCCAATTTTTTAATGTTTTTTTGGGCGATATTTTCCAGATCCAAATCCAATTCCACCGCCAAATTGGCGATATACCACAAAACATCGCCCAGCTCCTTTTCCAACTCGGCGCGGCATTTATCATCAACGACATTGTCCCGGTCGCGGACGATTTTTTTGATTTTTTCGGCCACTTCGCCGCTCTCGCCGCAAAGCCCCAGCGCCGGATAAACAAAATTCTTCCCCGCCCCGGCGTAGATGGCGGTTTTTCGCGCCAATTTTTGATATTCGCTGAATTCCATAGGTTTTTTAATTAAAATTATGTTTGTGCATATCTGTTCGCGTAAATGCGCATATATATTCTTCTAAGAATACTAACGGTATTTTGCCATCAATTCGGCGGTTTCCATAATATGGCCGGAGATCGCGGCATTGAACCGTTCAATTGGCGCGCCATCGTTTAAATACATTTTCGTGTCCAGCGCGTAAAGCGTGAAAATGTAGCGGTGCGTTCCGCTTGGCGGACAAGGGCCGACGTAACCGATCTTGCCATCGGTGGTTTTCCCCTGCCGCGCGCCGGCCGGAATTTCGCCGGTATCAATCTTTTCGGTTTTCGGCGGAATGTCAAACAATATCCAGTGAATGAAAATTCCCCCGGGCGCGTCGGGATCGCGCAGAACCAGCGCCAGCGATTCGGCTGTCGGCGGCACGCCGGAAATTTCCAGCGGCGGGCTTGACTCGGCACCATCGCAAGTGTGCGCCGGCGGAAACCCGTCATTGTTTTGAAATATGGGACTGCCAAGTTTCATCGTTTTTTGTGTTATTTATTTCCAGCGGCATCAAATTAACAGGCGGGCCAGGCGCAATTCTTCAAAAGTGGCGGTGCCTCCCAGCAATTCCATTGCCGGCGTCAGCGGATAGGCGCCATTTTCGTTTTGCGATTTTTTCAGCGCGGTTTTCATTTGCTTTATTTTTTCGGCCGGCAAATTTTTCGCCAGCCCGGAAAAATCAAAATCGGGAAATTTGGCTTTCAGTTTTTCGCAATGCGCCAAAATCGTGCCCGCGGTAAGATTCCGCTTTTCGGCAATCTCGGCCAGTGAAAATTTTTGGTTAAGCAATTCGCGCGTCGCCGCCACCGTGTCAACTTTTTCCTTTGCCGGTTTTGCCGGCGAAAAGCGGCGCGGCGGCAAAATTTTGGCGGCAATTTGGCGCGCGGAAATTTCCGACCGGCGTTTCAAATCCTTATCAAACTCCAAAACTTCGGCGTTGACTTGCAGGGAAATTTTGTTGAATCCCGCCAGCGACAATCCCGCCGAAGAACGCACGCGCGACAGCGCCACATAGCCCATCCCCGGTTCAAACGACTGGCGCAAATCCACCCGGGCGGCGTCCAAGCTCATCCCCTGGCTTTTGTGGATTGTGATCGCCCACGCCAGCCGCAAAGGATACTGGCTGATTTCCGCCTTGATTTTGCCTTCCTCGGCGATGTGCCACGCCGCCGGACCGACATCAATCGCACCTCGGGCGGTGCGCACCAAAATCCGCCCCTCTTCCAATTCTTGCACCACCCCCAAAGTGCCGTTGACGTACCCCTCTTCAAAATTGTTCTTCACGAACATCACCCGCGCTCCGGCTTTCAGCCGCAATACCGGCGGCGCCAGACATCCTTTTTGCAAACGCTCGGCCAATGCCGCCGGTCCGACAAGCTCCATTTTGTAGCGAAATTCCTTTCCGGAAATTTTTTGCAGTTCCAGATTATTTTCAACGTCAACATCAACATTGTGGGTGTACAGCTTTGTCGGTTCCACCGGCAAATTGATTTTGGCATCCACGCGCGATTGCAAATAATCCACGATGCTTTCGCCGGCAGAGTTGCTTCTGATGGCGTTTAATGCCCGCAAAAACTCCTGATCGCTTTGCCGATATTGTTCGTCCAAATAGCAAATTTTGAGATCCAGCGCTTTCCACGACCGCGCGTGATATGAAAATTCGGATGGCGCATCTTCCCCGGCAAAATTCAAGCTTGACTGCGCCGCTTTTTTCGCGCCGGCGGGTTCGTTTTTTCGCGCAATCGGCGGCAGTTGGAAAAAATCGCCGCACAGCACGGTTTGAATGCCACCAAACGGCGCATCAACCTGTTTAAACTCGCGGAAAATCAAATCCGCCAAATCCAATTGAATCCGCGACAACATGGAGATCTCATCAATCACCAAAACATCGGCACGCAAAAAGCGTCGGCGCAAATAACCGCGCTTTAACAAATCTTTCACTTCCGCTTTGGAAAGCGAATCACGCACTCCCATGCCCGTCCAGGAATGGATCGTAATGCCGTCCAGGTGCGTGGCGGCAATGCCCGTGGAAGCGGTAACCGCGACATTGGCGCCGCTCGCTTTCAGCCAATCAATGTAGCGGTTTAACACAAAAGTCTTGCCGCTCCCCGCCGGACCGGTGATAAACGCGTTCTTACCCGATTTTAGAATCTCCATTGCCTGTTCCTGCGTCATTTTTTTAATTTTTGCTTTTTATCCATTCTATACCGCCGCCGGCCATTTCACAAATCATCTCCCAAAAGTATGCGTGCAGAATTTTGACTTTCGCCGAATTAGCCGCTATAATGGCATTGAAAATAATAAAAAAACAGGATATGAAAAAGAATATTGTTATCATTGCAATCATCTTGATTGCCGCCATTGCCGGATTGGCAATGATGATGAACCGAAAAAGTGGAGAAGGAAACAAAAACGGCGAAGAGCCGGCCGGCAAGCTGTCGCCGCTTAACGCCGCCTATTTGGTGGAAACCGACATGATCACGCTGGAAAACGGCAAAGCCGAAAGCATCAATCCCTACGGCGCGCAGAAAATGACCACCGAAGTTGATGGCCAGCCGGTTTCGGGCGATCTGAATTCCGACGGACAGAACGATTGGGCGCTGGTGCTAAAACAGCAAACCGAAAACGACCCCGCGATTTATTATTACGCGGCCATTGCTTTGGTGGACGAAGGGAAGTCGTTGATCGTCGGCTCCAATGCCGTGCCGCTGGGCGAAGGCGTCAAGATTGAAGATATCGCCATCGTCAATCAGGCGATGAGGATCAATTATCTGGAAAGGAAAATTGACGGCGACGCCGTGGAAGAAGAGCCCACCGTACCGGTATCAAAAAGCTATATTCTTGACGGCGCGATGTTAAAAGAACTCACTCAAAAACGCGCCAACGCGCAAGCCGAGGCCGCCTGCACCGACAACCGCGGCGAATGGAATATGGAGAATCAGGAATGTTCGGGAATTTCCCAAGAACTTTGCGACCGTTTCGGCGGCAAATTTGAAAACGAACTCTGCAAATTTTAGCCCGAAAATAATCGCAAAAAACAAAAACGCTTTTTCGGAAGCGTTTTTGTTTTGTGCCAACGAGTCCAATCAGCTGTTGATTTCGTTTCTGCCGGCCCAGGCGATCAGCAATGTCGCCCAGGCGATCAGCGGGAAAAACACCAGCGACAAAGCGCCATAAATAAGATAGCGGCGTTTTATTTTCGCCAAAATTCCGGCCATACAAGCGGCAAAAACCATCATCGGCGCAAACCACCAAACAATCCGGAAAAATAAAAGCCACGCCAAGAGCGCGGTCAGAAATCCCAATGCAAAATCGGCGTTCCTGAGCCAGCGCCGGTTTTTATAAATATCGCGGTCAAACCTTTTTGCGGGAGAACCGTACATAATCCAAATTTCTTAGGCGCCTTCCACAAATAACTTCCATATATTGCCCGCAGGTTTGGCTCAGATTTCAAATTTCTGACCAAGCAATATTTGAGATGTAGCCTCTCGCTACATTGAAAATATTGCGCCCGAAGAAATTTGAAATATGGGGCAAAGATGTGGGTATGGTGTGGAAGTTATTTGTGGAAGGCGCCTTAAATTATTAAAAAATTTCAATTTCCAACCATCAATTTCCAATTTCCAAAAAGATTATTTCTGGCATTGCGGACAATAAAAAGTGCCGCGGCCGGATTGGCTTTGCCGAATGATTCTTCCGCCGCAAGCAAAACATTCCCGTCCGGTGCGCTGATAAACCAAAAAGTGATCCTGATAGCATCCCGGACTGCCGTCCAGCTGGCGGTACCACTCGTCCTTTCCCGACGAACCGCGGCAATCAATCGCCTTTTTCAAAACCTCAACGATTGAATCAAAAAGCCTTTTGGCTTCTTTTAAATCCAGCGAATTGGCCGGCCGGAAAGGACTGATACGCGCGGCAAACAGCGATTCGTTGGCGTAAATGTTGCCGATGCCGCCGATTTTTTCCTGATCCATCAGCAAAAGCTTGATCGGCTTGCGGCTTTTCATCAATATGTTTGAAAAATTTTGCAAGGTGAAATTCGGACAAAACGGCTCAATCGCCGCGCCGGGATCGTTTTTGAAAGCCGCAACCGCTTTTATCCATCCGAATTTTCGCGAGTCGTTGAAAAGCAGACGCGCGCCGCTCTCAAAATAAAAGATTGCCCGGGTGAACCTTGCCGGCGTGCCGTCTCCCGCCTCCCGCCAAAAAAATTGCCCGTTCAATTTGAAGTGCACCAAAAACGCCGCGCCATTGGCAAGGCAAATCCGCAAAACTTTGGCGGTGCGGCCGACGCCGACAATCTCGGAACCGATGATGTCTTTCGGGTCGCCGATGAACATTTTCGGTTCCAGAATTTCAATTTTTCTTATAACCTCGCCGACGGCTTTTTGTTCCAGCTGGCGGCGAATGGTTTCCACTTCGGGCAGTTCGGGCACGAAATTAAGCTAAAATTTAAAAATCAAAAGTCAAAAGCAAATTTTGAAATTTAAAATTTTAAATTTTGAATTTATTTATCATTTATCATTTATCATTGATCAGTCCCAGGAGGCGCGGCCGTCGCCGGTGATGGGAACGGCTTCTCCCAGAAAATGGGGCGAATCGTTGAAAAAAGCGCGCCAAAACGCCTTTACCCGCGCGCCGTTCTCGCGCCAAGTATTGTAAAAACCGGGATTATATGGCCGCCGGTCCGCCTTGATGCCGTGTGCCACAATGCCGGCATGCCGCGCTAAATAGAGTGCGCGCGGCAAATGAAATTCCTGAGTCGCCACAATCAAAGAATCGGCTTTAAAAATCTCCTTGGCGCGGGCGGCGCTGTCATAGGTGTTAAATCCGGCATAGTCCACGAATATGTCTTCGGCGGGCACTTCATTTTGAAGAAAATAGTTTTTGGCGATATTCACTTCATCATATTCGTTTCGGCTGTGATCGCCGCTGATCAGAATTTTTTTCACCTTTCCGGCACGATAAACTTCCAGCGCAACATTCGCACGATCGGCAAAAACCGGACTCATTTGGCCGTCGCGATACACCGCCGCGCCCAAAACCAAAACCGCGTCCGCGGCCGGCAAATCGCCCGCATTTTCATATATTCCCTGCGAGCCGCGCCAAAAAACATAGTTATCGGCAAAAACCGCCAAAGATGCCGCCAACGCCGCCGCAACCAAAACGATGCGCGCCATTTTTCTTAAACCTTCTTTCATAATGCCAATCTACCAAATATTGACGATTTTGCAAAAATTTTCTTCCGAATACGATCCCCCGTTACCATTTGGCATTCGGCGCAAACTCTTGACACATTTTTTGAAAAAAGGCAAAATGAAGCAATATTGAGAACGGCAACCTTGACAATTTTGTCCGGTTTTATCGCCCCGCAGCGCTGGCGGGGGGGTTGTTTTTTTTATTATATGTTTTCCAAAATCCTGCAAATTTTGTCTTCCGCCAAAAATTGCTCCAAGTGCAATGGCATTTTGCTTGTCATCACCGGCCCCAGCGGCGTGGGAAAGGACACCGCTAAAGAACTGTTTTTGAAGCGGAATCCCGGATTCCACAAAATCGTCACCGACACCAGCCGCTTGCCGCGCGACGGAGAGATCAAAGGAGTGAGCCATAATTTTTACACCGTTGAAGAGTTCAAAAAAAGAATAAAAGAAGGAAAATATCTGGAATACATTGAAGTCCGGCCGCAAGAATACAAAGGCACCAGCAAAGAATCAATTTCGGCGATTTTGAGCGGAGAAAACGTGATCTGGCAGATTGACGAATACGCAATGGCGCACATCAGGCGGATTCTCAAGGAAAATATGCCCGATATCGCCGACTGCATTCTGCAAAAAACCGTCACCATCTATATTGCGCCCGAAGATTGGGACCAACTCCGGGAGCAGTATTTCCGCCGCGACCCGAACGCTTCCGAGGAAAAATTTTTGGGAAAATTGGCGCGCGACCGCGAAATGTGGTGGCAGTATCACGATCGCTACGATCACGTGGTTATCAACAAGCGGGGGAAGATCAACGAAACCGTCTCAATGATTGAAAAACTGGTCGCGCAAAAAGCCGAATCGTTGGCGGATGTGCGCTTGATCGCGCCGGCGACGATCATCCAATAAAAATAAAAATGGCAAACCCGCGCAAGAAGCTGGTTTTTTTAATACAAAAATGGCAAACTCACTTTATGGACGGAACAATTAAAATTTCAAAATATCTGGCGCAAGCGGGCGTCGCTTCCCGCCGCAAGGCCGAAGCGCTGGTCCGGCAAGGCCTGGTTTCGGTCAATGGAAGGGTATCTGCCGATCCCGCGGTCAGAATCAACCCCGAAACCGACAAAATTCTTTACCGCGGCAAACCGCTTTCGCCGGCGCAAAAAGTTTATTACCTCTTAAACAAGCCTGTGGGATACACTTGCACCGTGCAGGACTCCCACGCCGAAAAACTCGTTGGCGAACTGGTGCCCGCGGAACCGAAAGTTTGGTCCGTGGGACGGCTGGATAAGATGACCTCGGGATTGCTGATTCTGACCAACGACGGCGATTTGGCGCTGTCCCTTACCCACCCGCGCTACCGGATTGAAAAAGAATATGAAATCACCGCCAATCTTCCTCTTGCGGAAAATGAAATTGCCGCCGTCCAAAAAGGCGTTTTGCTGGAAGACGGCTTCATCCGCCCCGACCGGTTTGAAAAGATCGGCGGCAGACGCTACCGCATCGTGATCCATTCGGGGAAAAAGCGCGTGGTGCGCCGCATCGTTGAAAAGATCGGCAAATCCGTGGCGCAACTGAAAAGAACCCGCGTGGGTTCTCTCAAACTGCAAGATTTGCCGGAAGGCAAATGGCGCCGCCTTTCTTCGGCGGAAATCAAGAAATTGGCACAAAGACCGGCGACGCCGGCTAACGCGGCGGATTGAACAAAAAATCTTCCATTATTTCCCCCGTCTCCCGGAAATTGTTGATCACCAAAATGTGATTGGCGGCCGGCAAAATTTCCAAACGCGCGTTGGACATTTTTTTCGCCAACCGCGCCGAATCCGCCGCCGGAAAAATCGTGTCTTTCCGCCCGTGGACGATCAGCACCGGCATATCCATACCGGCAATAAATTTTTCTCCGTCAAATTTTTTCGCCTCGCGCAAACAATGGTAATAAACCTTCAACGACGTGTTTCTGATGTCGGCATACATTCTTCCGGCGTCCCAGTCACCGGTACCGAAAAACCGACGGTAATCAATATGAACGCCGATTCTCTCTTCAAACGGCATCGGCTCGGTGATGCCGGCAAAAAGCAAAAAGAAGTTGACGATTTTGGCGCGCCAAGTTTTGTTGGTGCGGTAATTGGGCGCCAGCAGGATCAAGCGGGAAACTTTCTCTTTGTGCCGGCGCGCAAAATCCATCGCCAAAATCGCCCCTAGGGAATGGCCGACCAAAATGAATTTTCGCAGTTTAAACCTTTCGGCGAGCGCGGCGATATCGCCGGAGATATTTTCCAAAGCATAATAGCCGCCGTCGGTTTTTTTTACCGATTTTCCGTGTCCCCGCAAATCAAAAAACAGCAAATTGAATTTTTTGCCGAATTTTTCCTCATAGGGAATCCACGCCGACGAACTCCCCGAAAGTCCGTGCACGAAGATCATTGTTTCCCGCCCCGGCCCAAAATCGTTGTGCCGCCAGTAGACCCCGTTTTCCAAATAGCCCTCCGTCATAATTTTAAATTTTTAATTCTGTCTTCCTCTCAATTAGGAATTCTACCACTCCCCGCCATCCGGCGCAACCAATTCGGCAAAATTCAAGCTTTTTGCGGCGAAAAAAGTTATATTTAAATATAGTATATACATAGCATAAATATAACATTTCGGCGGAAGATATAAAAAGGCGCAGAAATTATCTGCGCATCGCAACATTTGGGATGTTCCCGCTATCAGGCAAAGGATATGCTGGAATAAGTTTACGGCCCTTTTTGCGATTACAACCGGCGCATAAGGGCTGGATGTTTTCTATATTGTCTAAATTCAAAACGCCATCCCATCTCATTGATCTTGGCACGATATGATCACGTGTCAATGTTATCTCTGGTTCCGAACGGCCGCAACACGGGCAGGTATAATTATATATCCTCTTCAGATCTTCCCATTCTTCCCGAGTATGCCCCCCTTCAGCAGTTTTTTCTTGAACGGTTCACTTTGAGTACTCCCAATCCATTCATCATACTTCTCTAGAACCGCAAGATCAGGATCACAGGCCGCCATTTTTTTAAGAAGCTGATCTGATGATACTGCTTTAACCACCTCCTTGCATCTATAACGGATTCTATTATTTTTACCGGCAAAAATCAATCCCTCCGGAATGGCGGCGGCCGGAAGGTTGAAATTCGGGAAAAAAGGGATTAAAATCAAGGCGGCAATAAAAAATAAACCAAAGGCAAATTATGGATGAATTTTCGTCAGTATTGAATAATCAGCCGCTCGTCGCGGGATTTTTGGCGTGGCTGATCGCGCAATTTATCAAAATGGTTTTGGCGTTAAAACACGGCATCAATCGTGCGGCGTTCCGGCGTTTTTGGGCCAGCGGCGGGTTTCCCAGTTCCCATTCTTCGGCAGTCGCCGCACTTTCCACCGCTTGCGGCCTCGTTTATGGTTTCGGTTCCCCCTATTTTGCCATCGCCGCGGTTTTCGCACTGATTGTCATCTATGATGCGTTCACCTTGCGCCGCGAAGCGGGCAAACACGCCGAAGCGCTGAACCAAATTATGGAAGAGGTTTATCTGAACAGGCAAATCAAAATTGAACACTTGAAGGAACTTTTGGGACACACCCGCTTTGAGGTCTTTTTCGGGTTTTTGCTGGGCGCGGCCGTCGCCGTTTTGATCGCCGGATGACAAAAAAACGCCCCACGGGGCGTTTTTTTGTTTGGCGGAATTCATTTTAACCGGCCGTCTTCTTTGAGTTTGGCTTTCGCCCGCTCAATGCCGCGCTCACAGCGATTCCCCCATCCGTCAATGAATCCTTGGTCGTTGAACACGCACACCACTTCGCAATTGTTGGGACAGCCGCCGCATTCAACGCCGGCGGTGTAAAATTTCATGTCTTTGATGCCGAAATCAAAAACTTTTTCGGTTTCCCGATCTCGCGCCAGAATGGCAATGCCCATCGCGCCCATCAAATGGCCGATTTCGTCAACGATGATCGGTTCTCCGATAATATTTTCAAACGCGCGCGCCACGCCGACGTTCTTGCTCACGCCGCCCTGAAAAACGATCGGCGCGCCGACGATTTTGCCCTTGCCCAAATTGTTCAAATAATTATAGACAATGGAATTGCACAATCCCGCAATGATGTCTTCGGTCGGATGCCCCATCTGCGCCTTATGCACCAAATCCGATTCGGCAAACACCGTGCACCGGCCGGCGATCTTGGTGGGATTTTTGGATTTTAACGCCCGCGCGCCGAATTCCTCCACGGGAATGTTCAACCGGCGCGCCTGCGACGACAAAAACGACCCCGTGCCGGCGGCGCACAGCGTGTTCATCGCGTAATCGGTGATCACGCCGTCTTCCAAAATGATGATTTTGCTGTCTTGGCCGCCGATTTCCAGAATCGTGCGCACTTCGGGATGGAATGCCAGCGTGCCGATCGCGTGGGCGGTGATTTCATTTTTGACGATCGCGGCGTTAAGCACCGCACCGATCAATTCGCGCGCCGATCCGGTGGTGCCCACCGCAAACACTTCGCCCCGGCCGGCAATTTGCCGCTGGATCTCGTCAAGCACCCGCCGCACCGCGCCGATGGGATTGCCTTCGGTCCAAAGATAGGAGCGGGCGAAAATGTTGTTGTCCTTGTCAATCGCCACCGCTTTGGTGGAAATGGAACCGATATCCACGCCCAAATATAATTTATTGTTGTCCATTTTTTTTCTTTTTTTGTTTCATATAAAGCATATCGCAAAATGCCTCCACGCGCGTTTCCAGCCCGGCCTCGGAAGTTTGCGAATCAAAACTGAAATACAAGATCGGCGCGCGCCGGTCGCGGGCAAGGTTGTTGAGCGCCGCCATCGCGCTCACCTCCGGCATACAGCCGAAAGGCTTCAAATGAATGATGCCGTCAAATCCTTTTTTAATCAAGGAATTCGCCCGCGCCACGGTTTCGGTGCCATGGGCGCCGATGTGGTGCGTGAGATAAGGATGCGCGGCCGCAAGATGCTTTTTGACAAACCGATCTCCGGAAAAATATTCCGTCAAAATTCCGGAAACGGTCACAAAACGGTGCACTTCAATTTTTCTCTGCGCCAGCTTTTTCTCCAGATAAAAATTGGCAAAGGGCTCCATTAACATATAAAGCTCGCCCACCACCCCCACGCGCAGGCAATCGGCGGGCTTGTCAATTTCAATTTGTCCGATTTGGCGCCGGCATTCGTTTTTGAGGGAAAAAACCGCGCTCAAAGAATATGTCCGGGCGATCTTTTCAAGAAATTTCCGGTAAGTTTTTTCCATTTGTCCCGGGTGAATTTCAAAGCCGATGTTTTTGCGCACGCAATCGGAAACCGCATCAATGCAATGTATCCGCGCCAGGCAAAGGGCCAGACGATGGATGATCCCGGGATAGGTGTTGTGCGGCGCGATCCGCTTGAAATCCTTGATGAAACCAATAACGCTGTTTTTGTTGTTAAGCTTGAAAAATTCAAATTCATAACCCAGCCGGCGCAAAATTTGTTCCTGCACTTCGGCGTAATAACCGAATCGGCACCCGCCGCCGGCCTGGCAAATGACATCGGCGCCCGCTTCCAACGCCTCAATGTAATTGCCCAAATTATACTTGAAAGGAATGCAAACCGTTTCCGGACTGTGTTTGAATCCCAATTCAATGGTTTTTTTGGTGATCGGCGGCGGCACCAGCGGCCGGCCGATCAGCTCCACCAGACATTTGAAGGCCGAATAATAATCGCCCATATGCGGGAAGCTCACTTTTTTTTCCGGCATTTTTTGAGATTAATCACGTCAACAAAACTTTCCAGGCGGGTTTGCAACCCCACCCGGCTTTCCAGTTCGTCCAGACTCACGATGATGCTGGGAATGCCCTTCATCTTGCTTTGGCAAAGACTAACCGCCAGCGCATCCGGGCCGCAAGGAAAAGTGGTCAAAAAAACAATTCCGTCAACCGAATCTTTGTAATATTCGGCCGCGCCCAACAATTCTTTATGATAGGTCCAATAGAGCGTTTCGGAAATGTTTTCCGACATTTTTCTGGCGCGCGCGGCATCCAGCCGGTCGGAACGAAGAACACAAACTCCCGATTTTTCCAGATATTCAATAATTGGCCGTCCCAAAAAATTGTCGTCCAAAGTGTAGGAGTGGGCAACGATCAGGATCAAGGAGTTTTCCCGGCGGCGTGCCGCGGCAAATTTTTCCGCTTGCGCCTCTTTTTTTTCGCGCGCGCTTTTTTCCCACGCGCCCTTGGCTTTCAGATAGGCCGCGATCGCCCGGAACGGATTGCCCGCCAGCCACGCCCCCAAACGAATCATACTGCCGGCTTCGGTTTCCAGCTTTTTGGCGTTAACGGAATATTCAATCACTTTGATGCCGGAAAAAACATTGCGCACGGTATCCACCAGCGCCATAAATTTGACGCACATTTCCTCGCCGGCACGCAGGCACGCGATGTGAGGCACAAGAACCGCGTCCGCTTTGTCTTTGAGCCAATCAACATGGCCGACGAAAATTTTAACCGAAAGACAGCTTTCGTCAATTGAAAGGCGCGCGCCGCGAGTGATGATTTCCTTGTTGGTCTCGGGACTCAAAACAACGCCCACCCCCAACTCGCGGAAAAAAACTTCCCAGAGCTTGCCGTATTTGTGATACAACAACGCCCGCGGAATCCCCACCCGCAATTTATTCTTCTTGGCACCGGCCGCATTTTCCACAATGGCAAGATACCATCTTGCCCCCCTTTTGGCAACCGCCACCGCGATTTATCCGGCATATTCGCCTCCGGATTATTCATTCCACCCTTCGGGCGAACCATCCCAAGCAACCCCCGATACCCCCCCAATTTTATATACCGAGCAAACCAAAAAAACAAAATCAGAGGGTCTAACCCTCTGACTTAATATATGTTTAATGCAAGCTATGACGCTTTATCAATTCTAAATTTACAACGACCGGCTTCGCAAAAATTCTCGCCTTCCTTAATTTTCGCTATGAAATAAAGACTCCCGAAATCGTTAACCTTCAACCCAAGGAAACTAAAATTATGATTGTGATTCAAGGATGAACCTGGAATTTTCGCTTCGGCCAAGACTTCTTCAACGTCGCTTGCCGGCTGTTTAATTGTCAATTGAATCATATCGTCTTCGGTCGCTTTTTCATTTCTTCCCCAGGTTGTATGAATCATGAATTTAATCGGTATTGATGCTGGCGTTTTAGGAATTTTGATACCGTTTACAATATTAATCAAGGAAGTCGCCTTGCTGATTGAATCAACTATCACATTTTCGCAAACCAATATATATTTGCAATTAACCATTTTTTTAATTTTAATAAATTTTATTCGTCAAAGGTTCATTAATTTGGCTGATTTGACTATTTGCGGTTTCACTAAAAATCATAGTGTAGGGGATAAAGTCGCATCCGAAAATATCGGCTAACGTTTTTGAGTCAAAACAAAGCGCTTGCGATATTCTGTAAATCGCGCTCATACCCAAATCAACATCCGCATTTTCTATGTTTGATATTCTTTTTTGTGTGGTTTGCGCTTTTTTGGCCAATTCCTGTTGGCTCATCCGTTTTTTGGTTCTGGCGCGGTAAACCGCAATCGCGAATCTGATTTTGACATCCGCTTCGCCGGAATATCTTTTAAAATGCTTGTTTTTCCTGGCTTCAGCAATAGGGTCAATATTTTTTTTATTTGTAATCTTCATAAAGATTTTTATTTTTTAAATATTCTTGACGATACCTTGCAGTTGTATCAAAAATTTTTTCAATATTTTTCTTTATTTTTTGCGAATCATAATTATCCGGTTTCTCAAAAGCATTTAATAAA
>DAOSDI010000013.1:0-28901 GCA_035362275.1 Candidatus Pacearchaeota archaeon
TATACATCGCCAGCCCGTTTCGCGGCAAGCAAAAGAACTGGTTCTCCAAATTGTTTTTAACCCATCCGCCGGCGGAAGATCGCATCCGCGCCCTTACCGAAATGTCAATCTAGCCAAAATCTAAGAACAAGAAAAATTGTATAGGTGACACCTATGCAATTTTTGTTTTAATTATTTTACTTAATTACTTTGAATTTATGATCGTGTTGATAATTTGCAGAATATCGCGTTTGTGATTTTTGGATAGAATGCCAAACATTTTTAGCATTTCCAAAAATACTTTAATGTTGCTTTCTGAAATTTCAAAATGGGCAATTTCTTTTGTCTCGGCACATCTCCCAATTAAATTAATTTTTGATTTTAATTCTGTGATTGGGAAACATAAATATAACATTGGCTGTGTGCCAACTGCATGTTGCTTTTCGGTGATTTTTATTTCGGTAATTATTTCGTATCCATTGAATTTGTAAATTAAAAGAGGATATTTAACCTGAGTATATTCAAAATTAAATCCGTTTATGCTTTTTTCAATCGGATGGCTACGATCGATTTGCAACTCAGAATTATTGTCAATTAAATTATGATCTTGCGTTGAATTAAGATAAGCGATAACATTTTCCAACTCTTTTCTGGCGATAGCATTCCATTTATGAAAATACCAAATATATTCCGATAATTCATAAAGTGATTTGGCTTTTCCATTTGCTCCAATAAATTCAGTTTCAGGCAATGATGATTCTGCGAGCTTTTTTGTTTCCTTTTTAACCACATCATAGCCAATTTGCCATTCAACATAATTGCTCAATAAAAAACCATCTCTTTTAACTGCAACCGGCGTTCCATACTCATTCAAGATTGAACGGTTTTTAATGCGAATCTTTCCGCTAACAGCAGTTAATAAAATTGGTATTTCTATTATATGTTTGTCTTCTTTAATTAAAATTTGCGGCATATTTTTTCCCAAATTTATTTTCCAATAATTCTTTAAAATAGTTATCTATTTTTAGTTTGGCATCCGGAATTTCTCTAAATCGGAATTTATTTTTTAACACCGGATTTGTGCGAATGCTTTGGGCGATAAAACATTCTTTTATTTTTCCGAATTTTTCGTTGTCAATTATCACATCGCAATTTCCGATAAAATAGGGCATTCTGTCCGTATATTGCTTAAAAATATCAATATAGCAATAATAAGGCAGTTTCTCCATCAACACATGGACGGTGTTATAAGTATCCTCTTCAATAAAGGTTCTGTTTCGTTTAAGGGCATTTATATCTCTTAATGTCCAAAACTTTGCCACCGGCTTGTCGTTTTTATTTAAGAATTTTTTATTTGGATATTTTTGAACATAGTTGGCGATGGTATCAAAATCTTTTAAACGGAATGCTCCATCATTCCTTACTTTAAATTGATGATTTTGGATATAATCATAGCTCATTCCTTGTTCATCCCTCTTGTAAAGGGCGATTAAAATAGGAAAAGCCATCCCGCGAGAAGTATCAGAAAATTCATGACTGCTTATAATGGCTCCGTCAATCAATTTATAGTTTTTGGCGAATTTTGAAAGCAGGGCGAAATTAGCTTTTTTGATTAAATAAGATAAAGGATGCAAAACGCAAACATAATCTGATTTAAGTTTGTCGTAAGACAACAAAAATGACATACCTAAATCTCTAGTTTTTATGTCGGTGTCAACTTTGTCCTGAATAGAGGCGTCTTTAATGGAATTACGAATTATAGAATTGGTATCGTTATATGGAGGGTTGCCGATAATTATGATTTTTTCATCATTTTTAATCGTTAAACTTGAACGATTAACATTTAAAAGAGAATTTTGGCAGATAAAATCAGCTCCGTTAATTGTCCTTTTTGCTTCAGAGATGGCTTTTTGATCTATATCTGCGCCAATCAATCTTTTGGCAATGTTTTTTTTTGCCAAAAACGAACCATAACCGCAAGAAGAATCTATTATTAAAAAGTCTTTGATATCTTTAATATTTTTTTGTAAAACAGAATAAGCCAAATCAACAATGACCTCCGGGGTATAATAGGATCCGAGGTTAATAGTGTCTATATGATTTAGATGTTTCTGGTTTTTATTCATATAACTTGATTATATCAATGGTAAAGCCGCTTTGGCAAAATACAGCGACACTGCCATGCCGGCAATTATCAAAATGAAGATATTTCCATTTTTTTAGTTCTAACATTTAACGCACTTGGCTTTTTTATCAACCAGCTTTATCAGTTTTTTCAGTCTCGGTTTGTCAATGCTTTTTAAATCCGGGATTTTAATGTGCCTCATGGTTTTGCCGCTTCCTTCCAAAAATTCAATCTCTTTTTTGTCCAAACCGACGATGGAAAAACCCGCATGCACCCGGTCTTTCATCGCCGCCAGATAGAACTTGCCGTCGCAAAAAACGATCACGCCCCAGCCATATTTCTCTTCGCAATTTTTTAGGGTTTCAAAAAAGATTTTTCGCACCGCCAAAATAATTTCCTTTTGCGGAGATTTTTGCTTGCCAATGTATTGTTTTACTTTTTCATCCATATTATTTGTCTTTCCAATACCACCACTTTAGCCTTTCCGGATCGGGATTGGAATTTT
This sequence comes from Candidatus Pacearchaeota archaeon, assembly GCA_035362275.1. Taxonomy (GTDB): domain Bacteria; phylum Patescibacteriota; class Minisyncoccia; order Minisyncoccales; family UBA5738; genus UBA5738. The sequence goes on from DAOSDI010000013.1 coordinate 2,610, forward strand.
CGGCAAAATAGACTGCCTCGCGGAAAACATAAAGCAAGCACCGGTCTTGGGCCTTGCCGGCAAAGCGGTTGGATATTTCAAACAGTTTTTGGGGATCCTTGCCTTTCAAATCCGCCACCGAACAAATCCCGATATTGCGCAAATCACCGGCGATGCTTTCGCCCACTCCGGGAATCGTCCGCAGATCGCTTTTCGAAATTTTTCCGCTTGTTATCTTAGCCATAGCTTTTGCGTTTCTGCGGGCAAATGCGGCCCCTCTATAAAGTCGCGGATGGCCAGGCCGCCGCGCACGCGCTTCACGACCACTTTTTGTTTTTCGCGCCAGCCGAGCCGGCGCACTTCATCAATCGGCAGGGTCAGGCCGATTGACATTTTGCCGATGCGGGTTAACTTGCGGATGGCGGTTTCGTTTGATTTCTTGTCCGGCATAATTGAAAAAGTCGGTAATTGATTATGTAATTGATTACTTACATCAATATTAATCCAAAGCCGCAAGTCTTGCAAAAACCGCCCCCGACGGGACGGAATTCGCGGATGCGATTTTCAATTTGAGAGGCGTCTTTCGCCGAATATAAAACTTAGCGGTGACGATGTCCCGAAATTCGAACCCAAAAGGTGGCTAAAATTCAGGGATATTGACAAAAGTATAACGAAATTAAGGAAAATGTTCAAAGTTCATCCTGAATGGTTTGAGACGCCTAAACCAAAGTTGGTTAAAGGTAAAAATGAGGTGGATTATTCGGTTAAATAATAGCTACGCCCTCGCTTGGACGGATGGAATTTTTGGCAACGGTGATTAACTCCTACCGTGGCATCTCTTATATTTTAGATTAGATCCGCAAGGGCATTTTTCGTTTCTTCCGACCTTTGGTATTTGCTTTTCTGGTATATCAGGAAACTCTGTGTCATGGATTTTATGATATTGCGGCTCCACTAGTATTCCGAGTTTCTCTTGTAATTTCTTTGTCTCAGTTTGTAACCCATCGTCCCAGTGTCTACCGTCAAAATACATCGCATCTTCTGATCTACCCTCAAGAGATTTTCCTGATTCGGTAGCAAATCCAACTATGTCGTAAGCTTTAGGATAAACCGAACGAACTACCATACAGCAAGCTTTTAGATACTCGCTCCTAAAAGCACGATACTCTTCTTCTGTGTGTTCCTTCTTTCTCGGAAATGTCACAAAAACATAATAAGGACCGTCTTCATTAAGCGGTATACTAAATCTTCTACCGCATATGTTATCGGGCGTTTTCTGAACTAGACCCAACACAGCTTTGGCAAGGAGTCTTCTCTTAAATCGCGACTCGCTGGCAAAAAAACGCATAACTTTTTCTGAATCCTTAATTCCTCCTGAGGAAACCATGTATTGTGTGCCATTCAAGGCATGCATATTGAACTGGCCAACAAGGGTGTCCCAAAAATAACTGATTTCATCTTCTTTTAGCTGTGCCTTCCTTTGAGGGTTTTCACAAAATCGCTCCCATTCGCCCTCTAAAATAGCGATCCCGTCAGAATCTTCGGGAAAATCAAAATTATGAACTTCATCTTTAATCTTAGTCATGTAGTGCGGGAGTAAATCTTCTTCTCCGGTCGCAAAAATAGTTTTTCCTGAACGTAGCAAGATTTCTTTTTTATCTAGGTAAGAGGTGAAATCGGATACCGTATTAAGCGCACCCATAACAATATCTAAAGTTGTGTCATCCAAGACATGGATGAAAGTTTTTGAAGGATCAATGTCGCCTATCACAAACGGTGAGTTGTGTGCTTGAAGGCCTTGAACATCATTTCTAATCATTAAACTTCCACTACCACTACCAAAAAAATCCTTGCATGCCTCAACCACTCCTCGCGCAACGAGTACTAAGTGAATTCTTGCTTTTGCTGTGTCTATATCGAATGGAAATATTTTAGAACACTCTTTGTCCAAAAAAATTCTGTCCGGGTGTTGCCTAATCCATTGTTCCGCTCTCCAGAGTTGTTTTGCAGATTTTGTAACCGCTCTCCTAAACCACCTTTCCCAATTTAGTTCTGGGTTCTCCGTTTTAGGATATTCGCAAGTCTTATCAGAAAAAATCAAAATATGATCTCCAAAGATAATGAATAAATCACATAATTCTTTGCCTTTTGCACGGTAAAGATTTGGATAGCTCCATAAAGAAAGGAAAGTCTTATCGCAAAGCTTAGCTAAATATTCTTCCGATCTGTTCTGTCCAAGACTTTTTATTATTTTCCTGTTTTCGCTTTCTGAGCTCATAGTATAGTTGGGGATAACTCCTACTTGTATACTTTCTATTTATTTTCTATAATACTATTATACACCTAATAAAAATTACCCGTCAATAATATGCTTACTAAAAAACAAAAAGATGTCTTAGATTTTATTAAGATCTACAAGACAAAGAAGGGCTACGCCCCTTCTCTTGAAGAAATAAAGCAAAAATTCAAGCTTGCCTCTGTTTCTACTTCCCACTATTACATCACAAAGCTACAAGAGGCAGGATTTTTGAATAAGGAACATAATCAACCCCGTGCAGTCTCAACCATAGAAGCAAAACAAACTATTGAAATACCGATACTTGGAGTGATTGCTGCCGGACAACCGATTGAGGCAATAGAAATTCCTGATGAAACAATCACAATCACGAAAGATGAGATTGGAAAACAAGGAAAACACTACGCCCTCCGCGTTCAAGGCAACAGCATGATCAATGAAGGTATTTTTGACGGTGATATTGTCGTTATACGGAAACAAGAAGTAGCAGAAAATGGTCAAACTGTTGTCGCTGTAATTGATGATAATGAAGCTACACTCAAAAAACTTTATCGAGAGAACGGAAAATTTAGATTACAGCCGGCAAATCCAACCTTGTTTCCAATATATCGTGATGAAGTAGAAGTTAGAGGCATTGTTGTCAAAATAATCCGCAATCTCGAAACTCAACTAGATCAAGGGCAATCAAGAGGTGAAAAATATGTCCGCAAGATAGATTATTCATGGGATTATAGGGGCGAAAAAACAAAATCTTATACTCACGGAATACATACTTATCCTGCAATGTTTATTCCACAAGTGGGGCGAAGATTGTTAGAAACATACAGCAAAAAGGGCGATACTATCTGTGATATTTTTTGTGGTTCAGGCACAGCTCTTGTTGAAAGTAGATTGATAGGAAGAAATGCCTATGGCATTGATCTTAATCCGTTCGCTATTTTTCTTGCTCATGCAAAAACAACACCTATCAACCCACAAAAACTCACGAAAGAATATCTTTCTTTGATCTACAGAGTTGAAAAGATAAAAGATGACGAAATTAAAAGACCGGATTTTAAGAATATTGATTTTTGGTTCAAAGATAAGGTGATCATTAAACTTGCAAAATTAAAAAAGGCGATATTAGAAATAAAAGATAGATCGATTCAAAATTTCATAATAGTTGCTTTTAGTGAGACGGTTCGCTATTCCTCAAATACAAAGACCGGAGAATTTAAATTGGTTCGCATTAAGGGGGAAAAACTAGAAAAACATGATCCCGATGTAATCAGAATTTTCCGAAAGAATGCCGAAAAGAATATTGCGGGAATGACTGAATTTTTCAAAGATGCAGATAAAAATACTTGGACAAAGATTATTTATGGAGATTCATCAAAAGATAATGGAATAAAACCTAATTCTGTAGATTGTATTATTACTTCTCCTCCATATGGAGATAGTCGGACAACTGTTGCTTACGGGCAATTTTCTCGTCTTTCTGCTCAGTGGATTGATGTCTTTGATAATCCAAATAATGCTTCAGGCGTGGACAATGAATTGCTTGGCGGTAGAGCTACGAAGAACCTAACACATGCACTTCCCTCTGATTATTTAAAAGAATCACTAGAAAAAATAATAAAGCAAGATGAGGCGAGAGCAAGAGATGTTTTGAGTTTTTATATCGGATTAAATGATTGTTTAAAGCAAGCATATAAAATCTTAAAATCAAAGAAATATTTTTGTCTAGTGGTGGGCAATAGATTGGTAAAACAAGTTAGAATTTCTACAGATTTTATTATTGCTGAGCTTGCCGAGAAAATCGGTTTTACTTGCGAAGACATAATCGTTCGCAATATTCCAGGAAAACGAATGCCAATCAAAAACTCCCCAACAAATATTGTAGGTGCACTGGAAGAAACAATGAATAAAGAGAGTATTATTGTACTAAGAAAAAACTAAAGAATTTTCTTATGGGTCTTAAACAAAACGAGAAATGTTTTTTCTGAAAGCCGGGTTAAACGAAAAGCTGATCCATGATCATGCGGTTTACCAGCATTCTTTCCGCTACGATAAACTCCAAGCCTAATATCATACTTAGATAGTTCCAAAAATTTTGTCGGGTCGATACTTTTCAAAAGCCATGCTTCTTTGTAGTGAAAGTATTCTTGCTTTTTTATCTTCTTACAATCAGCAAATACCAAAATCAAACCGTCTCCAATTTTCTCAGCCGCTTTTTGTTTCAAAAACTCTAAGGTGTAATATCCAAGCACCTTTCTATTTTTCATGATTAGTAGTTTTCCTTGTTTTTCGTCAATCTGACAATGAAAACCGCGAATATTTTTCTTGCCGTTAGCTATAGTTTGATGAAGAATTTTGTGTTGAGGATACTCAGGGTCAGGATATCCAAATTTTGCCAAAATTTCTGCATTTGTTATGCCTTCTGGTTTCTTTGTAAATAAAGTTATCATGGAAATAGTCCCGGCTCTCTGAGATTTTAATTCCATAACTCCAAAATCGGGCAATGCAATATTATTCTCCGTAATGCCCAAATAATCTTCAAGAGTTTTACCTATACCGGTGTTGTGCGTACGGTTAGACTTAACCCATCCCTTTTCTGAGAGTTCTTTAATGGCCTTTTCAATTTGCGATAAAGTCCATTTTTGCATATTTTTTGATTAAAATATCCTTATTTTTCTTCGGTTCAAACTTGGTAATCTGGCGGAGGGGGCGGGATTTGAACCCGCGATACCTTTCGGTATACGCGCTTTCCAAGCGCGCGCACTCGGCCGCTATGCGACCCCTCCAAAATAAATCCGAATATCGAAATCCCAAACAAATCCAAAAATAAAAATCCAAAACCAAAACAAAACCAAAACAAAATCAAAATCAAAACAAAAGAGCGGCATATCTGCGCAATGGCTATACTATAAACAAAAAGTGTCATAAAATCAACCAAAGGATGGCAAGGTTGGCGATGGCGTCAATCGGTCCATAAAATAGTCCGGTTTTGATTTTGCCGGGCGGTTTCTCTTGTTGGATTCCGGGCAATTTCGGGGTAGAATCAATGAACAGGCTTGTCGCGGGAATATTTACGCAACAGGTCTAATAAAATAGCAGGGTTAAAATTATGCTCCAAAAAACTTTTGAAGATTTTCCGCTTCCGGACAAGGAAGCGGAGGATTTCTTGGAAAATTCGGAAAGGGGGGCGGGCGCGGCGGCGAAGCTTTTGTATGCCGCCGAACAGTTGGAATTAAAGATTACTCCCGAGGAAATTGATGAATTATTGGCAGAAATCAAAGAATTGGGGGAAATTGATTATGATGCAAATTCTTGGAAATTTACCCGGGGAACGCGCGAAAAGATTGAAAAAATCGGCGGCAAGTTCTTGGGAAATAAAGACGGGCGTGCGTTTGCGGTCGGGAAATATGTTGTCCGTATCGCCAGAGGCGGCGCGGGCTCTCTATTGCAAATAGGAGAAGACATTGAAGGATGGAAAAGCGCGATTGAGAATTGAGTCAAGCATTTGCGTGAAATATAATGAGATGGTTTCAAAACCTTATCCTACCGCAATCGTTTTATTCCGGCTACGCCGAATTCATCAATCGTCGGCATATTTAAGCCAATATGCCTCCCTCGTTTCCGCGAAACGAGACTGCGAGCAGACATTCCTCATTCGGCTCGCGCGAAATCTGAAAATTTCGTTGCGTAAATATTTACGCAGTAGGTCTAATATAAAAAATATGGAAGAACAAAAAGACCAAAAATCGGCGGGCGAGCCGATGGAGGAAAAGATCAAAAAAGAAGCGGGGAAGGTCGTTGAGCCGGCCAAAAAATCCGCGGGCAAGGGGAAAAACACGGGGATGGCGATTGTCGCCTATATCGTGTTCTTCATTCCTTTGCTCACCGAAGACAAGAACGATCCGTTCGTGAAATTCCACGTCAAGCAGGGATTGACGCTGTTTGTGGCGTGGATCGGGGCGGGGTTTGTGAGTATGGTGCCGTTCATCGGCTGGACGTTGGCGCCGTTTTTGAGTTTGGCGATGCTGGTGTTGATGGGTTTGGGAATTTATGGGGCCTATAAAGGAGAACAAAAGCCTTTGCCCTTGATCGGCGGGTTCGCTGATCGCTTCAACATTTAAAAAAGATTGTCATCTTTGCCGGTTTTTCAAAATCCGCGGTTGTCTTTTTCCGCGGATTTTTTGTATAATAAAAACAATGGCAAAAAAGCCGCAGTTTTGAGTTGGGGACTCTTCCGCAAATAACTTCCTCGCCATACCTCCATCTTTGCCCCATATTTCAAATTTCCTTGGTCGCAATATTTTCAATGTGGCAATGCCACATCTCAAATATTGCTCGGTCGGAAATTTGAAATATGAGAACAAATCTGAAGGCAATACGAGTAAGTTATTTGCGGAAGAGTCCTGAGTAAATTTATTTTTCATTGCCGATGCAATCCGCGCCGATTAAAATTTTAATGTTCGGCTGGGAATTTCCGCCGCATAATTCCGGCGGATTGGGGGTGGCCTGCCAAGGTCTGGCCGGCGGGCTGGCGTCTTTGGGGGCGAAAATCACTTTTGTTCTTCCCAAAAAAAACGATTGCGCCGGCGCGTCCTGCCGGATGATCTTTGCCGATGAATGGACCGGCAAAAAAATATTTCCCGCCGGCGTTGAGGCGATTGCGGTGGATTCGCCGCTTTCCCCTTATTTAACCGCGGCGTCTTATCAACGAAAAATCGCCAAATGGGGAGAAACCAATTTCAAGCCGCAATTTTCAGTCTGGCGCCGCGATCTGATGGGCGAGGTGATGCGTTACGGCCAAATCGGGGGCGCCATCGCCGCCGCGGAAAAATTTGACGTGATCCATTGCCATGACTGGCTGAGTTTGCCCGCCGGATTGGCGGCCAAAGAAGTTTCAAAAAAACCGCTGGTGTTCCACGTTCATGCCACCGAGTATGACCGGGTGGGGACCGCCGGATTGAATCGTGAAATTTGCTCGGTGGAAAAACAGGGATTTGAAAACGCCGATGCGGTGGCCGCGGTGAGCGCCTACACCAAGCGCCGGATCGTCAACGACTACGGCGCCGCGCCCGGAAAGATCGTCGTGGTGCCCAATGCGGTTGACCACGGCGAATATGCCGGCCCGGCGGATCATTTGTTGAAATTGAAAAAGAGCGGCAAGAAAATCGTGCTGTTCGTGGGGCGGCTCACTTTTCAAAAAGGGCCGGACTATTTTTTGCGCGCGGCGCGCGCCGTGGCGGCAATGGACAAGAGTGCGATGTTTGTGTTTTCCGGGGCGGGAGATATGGAGCGGTGGCTGATTGGAGAAGCCGCGCGGCTGGGGCTGGCCGACCGGGTGGTTTTTGCCGGTTTTCTGCGGGGACGGAATTTGGCGGCGCTTTACAAAGCGGCGGATCTGTATGTGATGCCGTCGGTTTCCGAACCTTTCGGGCTCACCTCTCTGGAAGCGCTGGCCAGCGGCGCGCCGATTTTGATTTCGCGGCAATCCGGGGTGGGTGAAATGGTGGCGCATTGTTTGAAATGCGATTTTTGGGATACCGATCAAATGGCGGCCAAGATGCTGGCGGCATTGCGCTATCCGGAAGTGAGGGAAGAATTGCGGCAAAACGGGCTGGCCGAAGTCAAAAAATTCAATTGGATTGATTCGGCCCGAAAATGTCTAAACATTTACCGCCAAATCATTACTGCGTAAAATAATTTTCAATTATCATTTTTCAATTTTCAATAAATTTTCAATGTTTCAATGGATCAAGCTAATGCCGATTTGTGTTTTGTTTGGAAATTGAAAATTGGAAATTGCGAAGCGATTTTATGCCTCCCATTTGTTTATATCTTCATACCCACCAGCCGCAGAGATTGAAAAAATTCTCGGTTTTTGACATTGGCGAACACCGCGGTTATTTTGACGGCGAAAACAACCGGAAAATTTTGGAAAAAGTCGCCCGCAAAAGCTATTTGCCGGCCAACCGGATGTTTTTGAATTTGATCCGCCGCTCGCGGGGAAAGTTCAAACTGAGTTTGAGCATCACCGGAGTTTTGTTGGAACAACTGGAGGCCGAATTTCCCGAAGTTTTGCGAAGCTTCCGCGATTTGGTTGATACGGGATGTTGCGAACTGGTTTCGGAAACCTATTATCATTCGCTGGCATCGGTCTATTCGGCGGAAGAATTCACCCGCCAGGTTGATTTGCAAAACAAGGCGCTGAAAAAACATTTTGGTTTCTCGCCGAAGTTTTTCCGAAACACGGAATTGGTGTATAATAACAGTATTGCCGCGATGGTGGAAAAAATGGGCTTTGCCGGAATGCTGGCCGAAGGCTGGGATGAAATTTTGCGATGGCGCTCGCCCAATTTTCTTTATCAAGCCAAGGGCGGTGCCCTGCGCTTGCTGGCGCGAAATTATAAATTGAGCGACGATATCGGTTTTCGTTTTTCCAACCGCGAGTGGAAAGAGTGGCCGCTCACCGCGGAAAAATACACCGAGTGGATCAATCTTTTGAATCTTGACCAACAGTGCCAGACGGTGAATCTTTTTATGGATTACGAGACGTTTGGCGAACATCAGTGGGAGGAAACGGGGATATTTAAATTTTTTGAAGCGTTCTTTTGGAAAACACTGGAAAATCCGCGCAACCGGTTTGTTCTGCCGTCAAAATTGATCGCCGAAGTTGAGCCGGCCGGGGAATTGGATTTTTGGCGGCTGGTTTCCTGGGCGGATATGGAGCGCGATTTGAGCGCCTGGAACGGCAACAAAATGCAGCGCGCGGCGCTGGAAAAAATATACGCGCTGGAAAAAGACGTGAAAGAAACCGGCGACGAGGCATTGTTGGACGAGTGGCGCAAATTGCAGACCAGCGACCATTTCTATTATATGTGCACCAAATGGTTTTCGGACGGCGATGTGCACAAATATTTCAATCCCTATGAAAGCCCCTATGAATCGTTCATTGCATTTATGAACATCTATAACGATTTGAAGATCAAAGTTGAGGATGTTTTAAAAACAAAGGTCGCCGCATAGAAGTTAAAAATTGAAAATGAAAAAGGAAAAACGGCAATTAAAAATTTAAAGTTACCGTATTTGATAATTTTTAATTTGAAATTTTCGTTTTTAAATTTTACCTTTTAATTTTTAATTTAAAATATGGCTTTAAAAACTGCTCCCAAAAAAACAGTGTCCGTGGTTGCCGACGTTGAACCGGAAAAAGCGTTCTGGCTGAACGACGGACGGATGCTGAAAAATCTCAAAGAGCTGGCGCAGGCGCTGGAAACGATGGATGGCGCGCTTTGGAGCTTCCATGCCAACGGTGAAAAAAACGATTTTGCCAATTGGGTGGAAGACGTCTTCGGACAAAAACAGCTCGGTTCGGCTTTGCGCAAAATCAAGAGCGCCAAAACCGCCGCCAAGAGGATCAAGGAAAAAATGAGCGCCCCACGGTTTTGGTCTTTCCTGATGTAGCCCGGGATTTTTCGGATTTTTCGTTTTACGTCCCGGTTAAAACGCTTCTGCTTTAACGCCGATGAAAAAGATAAAGAAAACATTGCTGTCGCCGCAAGCGGATTTGTTGTTGGAAATTTCGTGGGAAGTTTGCAACAAGATCGGCGGCATCAACACGGTTCTGGCCACCAAGGCCGCGCAAATGGCCAAACGCTATCAGGGAGGTTACTTTTTGGTCGGCCCGTATTTCGCGCAAAACGCAAAACACCAGCTGGAAGAAATATCGCCGAAGGGATGGCTTAAAACCGCTTTTGACAATCTGAAAAATCAGGGCATCGTTTGCCACTGTGGAAGATGGTTGATTGAAGGGGAGCCGCAGATGATTTTGGTTGATTTTTCCGCGCTTTGGCCGAATGTGAACCGCTACAAAAAAGAGTTGTGGGACGATTACCGCGTTGATTCCATGGATTCCGGTTTTGAATTTGACGAGCCGGCGGTCTGGGGATATGCCGTCGGCCGCTTAATTGAGCAGGCGGTGCTGGCCAATTCCGCCAAAAAAACGGTGATCCATTGCCATGAATGGCTGGCGGGCACGGCGCTGTTGTTCGCCAAAAAATTCGGCGCCGGCGCCGCTTCGGTGTTCACCACGCATGCGACGACTTTGGGGCGCAGTCTGGCGTTTGCCGGCCGGGAATTTTATGCCGGCATTGAAAACATCAATCCGGCGGAGGAGGCCTATCGGTACCGCGTCCAAGCCAAGCATCTTTTGGAAGCGGCTGCGGCACGCGAATGTTCGGTTTTCACCACGGTGAGCGAAATTACCGGCGTGGAATGCAAATATTTTTTGGGACGCGAACCGGATGTTTTTCTGCCCAACGGGTTGGATGCGGGCGGGTATTTGAGCTTTGAAGAAGCGGCGATCAAGCACCGCATCCAGCGCGGCCGGATTCGCGAATTCCTGTTCTATGATTTTTTTCCGCACTACACTTTTGATCCAAAGAACACGTTGTTCTATTTTTTGATGGCGCGATATGAATTCCACGCCAAGGGGATTGATTCTTTCATCGTTGCACTGGGTGATTTGAACCGGAAGTTAAAACGGGAAAAAAGCTCCCGGACAGTGATCGCCTTTTTGTGGGTGCCGGCGCAGACCAAGGGCATTCATCCCGATCTGATTGAGAATCGCGGCAATTATTTTGACATCAAAGAATTCATTGAGGAAAATTCAGGCAATTTGATGGAAAGTTTCACCTATTCTCTTTTTGCCGGAAAAGACTTGAAGAGCACCGATGTTTTTGACGGCGAACCGCACCGCGAACTGGAACGCCGCTTGCGCAAAGCCCGCCGTGCCGGCGCGCCGCTGATCTGCACCCACGAATTGGAATACCGCAACGACCAGATAATCAAGGCGCTGGCGCAGGCCGGCTTGGAAAACAAAAAAGACGACTGCGTCAAAGTCATTTTCTATCCCGCCTATTTGACCGGCACCGATCGCCTGCTCAATCTGACGATGCGGGAGGCAATCCAAGGGTGTCACTTGGGGGTTTTTCCGTCGTATTACGAACCGTGGGGATACACGCCGCTGGAAGCGGCGGCCGAAGGCGTTCCCGCGGTGACCAGCGATTTAAGCGGTCTGGGGCGCTTTTTGGCCGCGATGCCCCGCGACGAGCAAAATCCCGGGATTTTTATCATCAATAATTTCGGCAAAAGCGCCGACGAAGCGGCCCAACAGTTGGGCGGTATTCTCTATGATTATGCGGTGATGCCGCGGCATCAGCGGGTGGAAAACAAGATCAACGCCCGCAAACTGGTGAATAATTTTGACTGGGCGGATTTGGCGGAAAATTATGTGGCGGCGCATAATCTGGCGATCCAAAATTTAAAATTAAAAAATCAAAAATCAAAATTACAATGCAAAATGTAAAATTAAAAAACGCAAAAAATGCCGATTCTCAATTTTTGATTTCCATTTTTCATTTTGATTTTTCAATTTTAAATTTTTAATGATGGGGCTTATTCATCATTTTGGCGGCAAAACAATAAAAAGATCGACGCGCGCGATTGATACGCAAAGTCTGATGCTGGGGGGGGATGGGGACTATTTGTGGATCGGTAAAAATTCGGCCAGCCGTTATCAAGGATGGTTTTGCCAAATCGGCGGCGGCTTGATGAAAATAATTGACGATCTCCGGCCGGCCGGCGCCGCCGGTTTTTTGGTGCTGGAAAACGATTTTTGGCGGGTGAAAAGAATTTGGGAAAACAACCGGGAATCTTTTTTTCTTCCCGCGCAAAATTGCCTGGCCTACGAAATTGAAAATCCGGCCGAAATTGCGTTTTTTTTGGACATCAAGGAATCCTATAAAAATCCGGATGCGAGCCAGCGTTATGCGGTTTGGGAAGAGGGCGGATTGATTCTGGCCGCCTGCCCCCAAATTTTCGGATCGCCGTTGCCGGAGATTTTTTTGGCGGTTGCCGGCGACTTCAAAATTTCCAAAATAACAAACGAATGGAGCGATCGCGATTATGAATGGGATAAAAAACGCGCGTCGCCGCCGTTTTGCCGCCGGGTTTTCCGGCCGGCGGCGGTGTCGGCCTCAAGGCTGGTTTTCGCCGCCGGCGACGACAAGAAAGAGGCTGTTGGCCGCGCCCGCCGAATTTTGAATGATTTTGAAGCGGAAAAATCAAAAAAACGCACGGAATTTTTGAATACATATCACCGCAGAGTTTTTTGGCCGGCATTGCCCGGCAAAACCGAAATATCCAAAACCGCGGCCAGAAATGCTCTGCGGATGCTGGTTAAAACCGAAAAAGAGGATTTGTCGTTGCGCGCCGGCTGGCCGTGGTTTTTTCAAATTTGGCAGAGAGATGAGGCGGTGTCGCTGAAAGGTCTGGCCGAATTTGACAAAAATGCCGCCACGGCGATTTTTTGGCGCCAGCTCAAAGAATTGAAAAAAAACAAATATCATTTTGATACCGCCGACGGTGCCGGCTGGCTGTTTTTGCGCGCCGCCGGATTTTTGAAGAAGAATTTTTTTGACGGCGAAGAAAAACGAGAAATTGCCGATACCCTGGAAAGAACGATCGGCTGGCAATTGAGGTATCGCACGCGGGGCGGTTTGGCGGTAAATACCGATGAAAAAACCTGGATGGACAGCATTGAGCGTCCCGGGGCGTGCGTGGAAATCCAGGCCCAGCGCCTGGCGATGTATGATCTGGCGCGTCGGCTCACCGACGACCCGGAAAAAAAAGAATATTATTCGCAGTTGAAAGACGGGCTGGAAATTATCGCGCGAAAAACATTTTTTGACGGGCAAATTTTAGCCGATCGTTTTGACGTTGGAAAAAACGATCATGATTTAATTTGCCGCCCCAATCTTTTTTTGGCCGCCTATATTTATCCGGGTTTGCTGGAAAAAAACGAGTGGCGCACCGTTTTTGAAAACGCGCTGACAAAGTTGTGGCTTGACTGGGGCGGGCTGGCCACCATTGACAAGAATGATTCGCGGTTTTGTCCGCAAAGTACCGGCGAGAACGCCAAATCCTACCACAACGGCGACAGCTGGTTTTGGATCAACAACATCGCCGCGATTGCGATGCGCCGGGTTGCCGGCGGATATTTCAAGCATTGCATTGAAAAAATTTTTGTTGCCTCCCGCCACGATGTTTTGTGGGGCGGGGCGCTGGGATGCGCGTCCGAAATCAGTTCGGCGCAAAGCTTTGATCCCGCCGGCTGTCCCAATCAAGCCTGGAGCAACGCCACTTTTCTGGAACTCTGCCGCGAATTAAAAAAATAAAATTGTTTTATGGAAAAATTTTCATCAATCGACGGCATCATCGGCGATGTTGGCCCCGAAGGCGAAGAAGAAGTGAAGGAATGCTTTGCTTATCGATTTAAAAAACAGAACTACAAAGGTTTGTCGGAAGTAGAAAAAAGAAAAACTTCGGAAGAATCGGCAACGGTTCAACTGGCAAATCAATTAACGAACGAGATATTGAGAAGACATGATTATGGTATTTTTGATATACCGGAACAAAACATTCACATAATAAAAGAAGAATGCTGGCAAGACGAAGAAAATGAAGCGACTTATTTTTGGGATTTGCAAGCAATCGGAATAAAAGAAAGAAAGTCGGCATTATCTTTATTGGAAATCACAATGCATGAGATGATGCATATGAAAGTGCGTAACTTTGTTCAGGTTCCGATAGGTTTGGAAAAGTCGTTAACCAACGTAAAAGCGTTTTCAAACGGGTTGAACGTTATCAACCGGGGCGGGGGGAAAGAATACTTTGAAAATTTAAACGAGGCCGTGATAGAAGAGATGGTTAAAAAAGAAATATTGGAATATATGGATTCGGAAATTTCCGATCAAGAAATTGCGGGAACCAAAAGAATTAAAGACGGCTTATTGTCGGGATCGTTGAAACATGATTTGGCAAAGAACCGGGAAGATATTGAAGATATATTATACGCCTCTTGCGACGGGAGCGGCCGGATAAAAGAGGTGGATTTTTTTTGCTACCATAAATCAAGGAAGATGCTTGATATTTTTATAAATAAAATTTTTCAAAACAAAGAAAACCTTGAGGCAAATGATAAAAATGAATTCAATATAAAAGCTCGCGAGGATGTTTTTAACGTTTTTGCCGAGGCGACATTAAAAGGGGAAATTCGCAAAGTAATAAAATTAGTTGACCGCGTATTTGGATTGGGAACGATGAAAAATTTAGCTGGTAACGATATCGACGGCCAGTTGGAATTCGTGAAAAAATTGGGCGAAAATTAAAATTGCCAGTTGTTTGACAAATTGACGAAGCGGGCGTAGTATCAAATTACAATTGAATATTGCCAAAAGGCGATTGGCGCGGCCACCAACCGCGTTGCCGGGTGAAAAATCCGGCAACCGTCAAAGGTCTAAGTTTTTTGGCAAAAAAGAGATATCCCTTGTTTTACTCGGGACAAGTTAGGTGGAACCGCGGGAACAAAAACCTCGCCCTAATGTTAAACAAGTTTGTTTAACCGTGGGGCGAGGTTTTGAATTATATAACCAAAAAATATGAACAAACAAAAATATGAAATTGAAGTGATTCGCCATTCGCTGGCGCACATAATGGCCGCGGCGGTAAAAAATTTGTATCCCAACACCAAATTCGGAATGGGGCCGGCCGTGGAGAACGGTTTTTATTACGATTTTGATTTGGGCGACCGATCTTTATCGCCGGATAATTTAAAGGAGATTGAAGTCGGGATGAAAAAAATCATCGGCGCCGGCGTCAAATTTGAACGGCGCGAGGTTTCGCTGGATGAAGCGCGGAAAATTTTTGCGGATCAGCCATATAAGCTGGAAATTGCAAACGATCTTCAATCCGAGGGAGAGCAAAAAGTTTCGGTTTATCAAAGCGGTGATTTTTGCGACCTTTGCCGCGGGCCGCATGTGGAAGCGGCGAAAGATTTGCCCGTTGACGGATTTAAATTAACCAAGATTGCCGGCGCCTATTGGAAAGGCGGCGAGAAAAACAAAATGCTCACGCGCGTCTACGGCGCGGCGTTCGCGTCAAAAAAAGAGTTGGATGATTATCTGAAAAACCTGGAAGAAGCGGAAAAGCGCGACCATCGCAAGTTGGGCAAAGAGCTGGATTTATTCCATATTGATGAAGATGCCGGATTGGGATTGGTATTGTGGCATCCCAAAGGCGCGATGTTGTGGCGCTTGATTGAAGACTTTTGGTATGACGCGCATTTGAAAGGCGGATATGATTTGGTCCGTTCGCCCCACATTGGCAACCGTCGGTTATGGGAAAAATCCGGGCACTGGGGATTCTATTCTTCAAGTATGTATCCGGCAATGGAAGTCGGCCAATCGCTGGAAGATTTGCAGGCCGGCAAAAATCCCGAAGAATCGGAACAGTATTTGCTCAAGCCGATGAATTGTCCGTTTCATGTGCGAATATACAAAAACAATTTGCATTCCTATCGCGAATTGCCGATGCGCTGGGCGGAGTGCGGCACGGTTTATCGCTATGAGAAAAAGGGCGAGCTTTCGGGATTGACGCGCGTGCGCGGGTTCACGCAGGATGACGCGCATATTATTTGCCGCAAGGACCAGGTGGAAAATGAATTGAAGCGAGTGGTTGATTTTATTGAATATATGTATGAAGCGTTCGGTTTTCCGATGAGCGCGGTGAATGTTTATTTGTCGTTGCGCGACCCGATCAATAAAGAGCACTATGCCGGCGATGACGAGGGTTGGGAGTTCACCGAAAGCGTGTTGCGCGAGATTGCCAAAGAGAAAAATCTTAATTTTAAAGAAGAGTTGGGCGAAGCGGCGTTTTACGGGCCGAAATTGGACTTCAAAATCAAAGATGTTCTGGGCCGCGAATGGCAGTGCTCCACTTTGCAATTCGACTTTAATCTGCCGGAAAGATTTGATATGTCGTTTGTAAACCAAAAAGGAGAGCAGGAAAAACCGTATATGCTGCATCGGGCGTTGTTCGGATCATTTGAAAGATTTATCGGCCTTTTGATTGAGCACTATGCCGGCGCGTTTCCGGCGTGGTTGTCGCCGGTGCAGGCCAAAATCCTTTCGGTGGGCGAAGCTCATGTTGATTTTTGCCAAAAGCTGGCCGATGAATTCAAGCAGTCGGGCATTCGCGCGGAAGTTGATTCTGCCGACGAAACCCTGGGCAACAAGATCCGCAAAGCCGCGGGCGAAAAGATCCCCTATGTTTTGGTGATTGGAGATAAAGAAATGCAGTCTGAAATGTTAGCCGTGCGCGACCGCGGCTCAAAATCCGCCCGCGCCATTTCCAAACCCGACTTTATCGCCGAAGTTTGCGCCAAAATCAAAAACCGCAATTAAAAAACTGAATAATGGACATTCTCACATTCTTGAGAATGTGAGAATGTCGGTTAATTGAATATTCAAAATGTGATATGGCTGGAACTTGTTTAAATTTTAAAATGGGATATAAAGAAAGAGTAGCGATGATTGCGTCAAAAATATGGAAAAACAAGCAATAAAATTTAAATTGTCGATTTCAATTATCAAAGAGGGTTCCCGTTATGTTGCCTACGCGCCGGCGCTTGATTTGTCGTCTTCGGGCAAAACCGCGGCTCACGCGAAAAAAAGATTTATCGAAGCGGCTGGGATCTTTTTTGAGGAAATTTCAAAGAAAGGGACTTTTGGCATAGTGTTGCGTAATCTTGGCTGGAAAAGGGTGAATTCTATTTGGAGCCCGCCCAAAATTGTTGCCAGCGAAACGGAATTGTTTTGCGTAACTGCTTGAAATTATGGGGATAAGGCCGATACATTGGAAAAAATTTGAAAAATTTCTGTTGTTTGTCGGCTGTAGTTTTGAGCGTGAAAAGGGTGATCATCGGATATATTGGCGCGAGGGGTTGAGCCGCCCGGTGGTGATCTCGCGCGACGAACAAATGCCAATTTTCGTTGTCAGGAATAATTTGCGGCTATTGGATATTGATACCAAAAATTATCTTGAAATTTTGGAAAAAATAAAATGAAGCCGGGCGCGGCTTCATTTTTTGAGATTATAGAGTTTGCCGGAGTTAAAAACCTGCGAGATTCATTTTTTAAGTTTTGGGAAATAACATTCTCACATTCTCAAGAATGTGAGAATGTCGGTAATGAATGTCCGTTGTTATGAAAAATCAAGATAAAATTTATGTGGATTGGATAGACCGGGTGAAGGTTTTGCAAAAGGCGGTAATTTTTAACGAAAACGGCCGGATTTTGGCGCTGAAACGCGCAGATGACAAAAACCGGCCGCATCCGGGTTGCTGGGATTTGGCGGGCGGCCGCGTGGAATCAAGCGACATTGTAAAATGGAAAAATAAAAGCGGCAAGGGCGACGATAACGATATTTTAATCAATGCCTTGCGCCGCGAGATCAAAGAGGAAACCGGATTGGAGGTGAAAAATATCTGTGCCATTCATGCCGCTTCGGCATATTCGGAAAGCAAAGGGATGTTTATCATGGCCATTGGCTATTCGTGCAAAGCGGGGGATGAGAGCCGATTAAAATTGAGCGCCGAACATACGGAATTTCGCTGGGCGGCCAAAGAAGAATTTATGGAATTTGAGATCGGCAATGACGGCGGATTCATTGAATCGTTTTTGGACAAGTTATAACCATATAAAAAGAAACCATTGATAAACTGTTGCCGGTGCATTAAAAGATGAAGGGCTGATTGACGGGGATTGATAAACAAATTAGAATTTAATCAAATAGCGAAACAATTATGAATATAGAGGAACATTTTTTTCCTAAAAATCAAGTTAATGAGGAGGAATCGGATGTTTTACCGGAAGAACAAGGCGGAATTGATGATTTTCATTTGGGCCGGTCGCCCGAAATAATTGGTGAAGAAAGAAAAGCGCATATGAATGTTGAAGATTTGCGATTGAGAAACAGTTTGGACAAACTTGACTTGACTCTTGGCGACAAAGGGATGCTGGAAAGGATAGTTGAACGGGGCCGCGAGGCGTTTGACGGTCTTTTGGATGTTCCTGCAATAAATGAAATTGCGGCCAGATTCGGAACTGAATTTGATCAGCGCCTTCTGGATAAATCAAACGAGAGAATAAGAGAGATGCGCGTTGAGCTTTCGCTTGTTGAAGATAGAATCAAATTATTCAACCAAATGAATGAAGCGGCGGATGATAAAAGCGGAATGGCGGATTTGCTTATTGGCGCGCGAAATGAAAAAATCACCGAAATGCGAGAAAAAAGTGACTGGATAACGGCCAAGATTAAAGAAGAAGGGGCTAATGCGAAAATTCATGAAATAAATCGCAATAAATATGTCGAATGGATGGTTAAGCGCAATAACGAAAGAATTGCCCCTTTGGAAGCCGAGAAAGCAAAACATCAGAATGATTTGAGAAAATTTGATGAGAGTGTCCGGCCGCTGGTGGTGCATTTCGAGCAATTAAAAATGGAAGCGGAAGCTTTGGAGAAGGAAAGAGATAGTTGGCGTGAAAACGCCAAAGAGGCTGGAATGAAAAAAAGTGAAATCAGGAATGTGGTCAAGGAATTTGACGGTAAAATCAACCATCGTTACAAATATCTGGATGAATGGCAAAAAATAAATCTTCAGCGGGCGAAAATTGAGCAGAAAATTGCGGCAATTGAGGTAAATATTAGAAGGGCGGATCAAAGCAATGAGTACAATAGAATATTGGAAAATAAACCGCTCCTGATAAAAGACGACAATCCAATTCCGGAAGATGCAAATGTCAATTCGGAAAAGATTAAAACCAAATTTAAAGCGGGCGATTTGTTGGAGCTTTGGCAGGAACATTTTGTCCAAAAAGTTGACAAGGGGTTTCAAATCAAAGAAGCCGTTATCACGGGAGATTCGGGGCGATCAAGCGAAATAAAATTGAATCATGACGAGGAAATGAGTATTGATGAATTCAAAAAAAGACTCAGTGATTATTATGAAAAGAGGTTTCCCAAAGACAGGAACGGTGAATTGGCGGCGGAGATAAGAATGGCGCTTGGCAGCTTTGGCCGGGACGAAGAGTTGTTGCGTGCCCAACTGCGGGATTGGGATGAAAATGAACGAGGGAAAGAAGAAGCGCCAAAGTTATGGATTCAGGATGCAATAATAAGCTGGAATAATTTTATTAGCAAACGATTTGGCGTTGAGTTGAAAAATAATGCCGATTTGGCAAAGACTGTGATTTTAAGTCCGGGAGAATTTGTCGGGAAAGATGATGTGTCGCAAGAAATCGGTTTGGAAGAATTGCAGACGATAGTTGCGAAATATTATCAGAACAAGCCGGGAACCGAAAATCAACTATTAAGAGACAGGCTGTTGCAGGAATGCAAAAATTTTTCGGAAGAAGATTTTGCGCCCCGGTCTTGACAAAAATAATTTAATAAACTATGGAAGAAGAGTCAAAAGCAAATGCAAATGCCGGAGGTGGTGATGTGGATGAAAAATTGATAGTGGTCGCGCTTGGAGCGATGAAAAAAGATTTGAATGAAATTGAGAAAGGAGTTGATCAAACCCTCCAAGAGTCCGCAGTAGCGGCCAAAAAGGCGGAAGAGGAGAGAAGGCAAGCGTCCATCATTGGCAATCTTGCCCGTGAAGTTGCTGATAAGGAGTCTTGAGATGGCGGCATGCTTTATATGCCGCTTCAATTATTTATCTGTCAGAATGCCAAAACCGGAGGCTTATCAAATGTCTGGAGCCCTGCTTTGGCGATATCTGGCGGATAATCTTGTTTTCTCTTATTGAGCGAAGTGAAATAAGCTTTGTTTTTCGCGAAAGAATGGAATGCCTCGAGGTTCTGCTTCGGGGTGTTTATTTTTCCAGAAGGATGAGGTTGATTTGGGGGCGGGCGAAAAAGCGCAGGGGCAGGATGGGGGCGCCGATACCGTTGGTGACGATAACGGTCCGTCCGGGCTCTTCATGAACACCCTTTTCATAGCGGTATTTATGGCGATGGATCAGCCATGAGAACGGAAGGCCGAACAAAGTGATTTGCCCGCCATGGGTGTGTCCGGCCAGCAGTAATTTTGCTTTGTCGTTTTGATATTTTTCAAAATATGCCGGATCGTGTGCCATATAGATCGTAAAATCGGTTGCTTCCTCCATTGTTTTTGGACCGTCCGGAACGCCATACCAGGTTTCATCCGTGCCGGCAACGGTTATTTTGCCGCCGCCGATATTGATATGGCGGTTTTCGTTTACCAGCGGGGCGATCCCGGCGCCAGCCATTGCCGCCAAAACTTCGTTTTTTCCGGCTTCAATATCATGATTTCCCAGAACGCCGAATTTTCCCAAAGGGGCGTTGATATTTTTGAGGAAAGAAAAACATTTTTCGGTGTTTTTCCCGTTGCGGCTCGCATAGTCGCCGCCGAACAACACAATATCGGGCGCCAGCGAATTGATTTGCTTGGCCAAGCCATCAAGGCGCGCCGCCGGAAAACTTTCGCCGCAGTGGATGTCGGCGATAAAAACAATCTTTTTCCCGATGAATTCCGGCGGCGCGTTTTTGCCGCGCACGGTTGTTTTTGCGATTTCGGTCCAGCCGGCTTCAAAAGCCGCATAACCGACAAAAACCGCTGCGGCGCCGACGAAAAACAGCCCTATTTTTTTAAGTTTGTCCATATCAAATTCCGGCGGTTGTCAATCGTGGTTATATACCACGGTGCCGGTGCCATAGCCCGCATTGGGTTTTTCGCGGGCAAAAACTTCCTCTTGCCCTTCGGGCAATTCGGGCAGGGTGTTTTCAAAAATGAATTTGGCATCGCCTTGCGTCATATTGGTACAGCCCGCTGATTGCCGGGTGCCGAATTTGTCGTGCCAATAGGTGCCGTGGATGGCATAGTCATAGTTGTAATACATCACCCAAGGAATATCTTTGAGATGATAATAATAGGAATGCAGGGGCGGCCCGCCGCGCATTTCGTCCTTTGCCAGCTTGTACCATATCCGGTAGATTCCCGTTTTGGTGGGGTTTTCTTCCCGCCCCGGGGCGATATAGGTGGCAAACAAAGGTTTGTCATATTCAAAGAGCGTCATAATTTTTTTTGACAGGTCCACATCAATCCATTTTTCCCCGATTTTTATTTCCTCGGGAACGCGGATGTCTTTGGGCGGCTCGGGCTGGGGTATTGGCGTGACAAAGTCCGAAAATACGTATGCCCCCGCGAATGCGCCACCGTCAATCTGATACCACAGATTTTTGCCGTCAACCCATTCGCCGAAAACTTCTTTGACCACCTTCACGCGATTTGCCGTTGAGAAAATCCCCAATTTTTCGGAAGCGGCGGAAGCGCCTTGGCGCACCGTTATGCCGTTGGCATTGATCTGTCCCCACCATCCCAGATATTTGAAACGATCCTTCCCCAGTGCCGCGGCGCTGGGAATTTGCCCTTCAAATGTCCATTGGGAAACCGCCGCGCGTCCGGCTTGATCGGCGACAATCACTTTGATGCGGTATTCTTTATCAAGCTGGACATCCGTTTCAAAGGCGAAGCGGTATTCGCCGGGCGCAAGCTGTTCGGTGCGGGATCGGACCGGATCGTTGTTGATAAAAATTGAAGCGGTTTCAAGCGGCGCCCGCAAAACCGCCTCAAAGCTGATTGTGTGCCGCATGGGAAAAACCGTGGAATTTGCCGCCGGTTTTTGGTTGGAAACCACCGGATAATCGTTTTCCGCCGCCGGAAAAACAATGGCCACCGAATCGCCGCCGCCGGCTTGGGCTTTTGAATAGGGCCCTTGGCGCAGGACTTCAACGATCAGGCGGCCGTTATCAATATCGCACTTGATGTCTTCAACCAGCGGGCTGGCGGCGATCTCCCGATAATCAACGCTGTTTTCAAGGCGCGATATTTTCTCAAAAACGACGCGGGTTTTGGCTTCGGTGAAAATTTCTTCAATTTGATATTCGGGCAAATTTGCGAGCGCCGGTTCGTCGGCGTTGAATTTGATTTCCAAAATTGTGCCTTTGGCGTTATCGTGGCGCAAGGCGATAATTTTTGCCGAATATGATTTTGGGCGCGGCGGCACGTCGGTTTCGTAATTTTGCGGCAAGGGAAGCGCCAGCCAGAATGTCGTTGCGAAAATCAAAACCGCGCCGGTGATCGCGATTCCCAGTTTCCATTTCCAGCTTGTGCGTTTTTTCAGCGCGGCCGCGGATTTTTTGATTTTGATGATGTGTCGGCGGATTGTCATAAATTAAAATTCAACCGGCAATCAATAATTAACCATCAATTATCAATGCTTGGTGATTTCCATTAAAGTATCATAGCAATAAACCATCCGCATTCAAAACTTCTGCCAGAGTAAGGGAAACGCCTTCTTCGGGAAGGTCCAACCTTCGCGATCGCGCGAGGGTTGGACCTTTAAAAAATGCCCGAACGGCTCCTTTTATCGTCCTGTCCTTGATTTTTGATGGTTTTTGTTGCATTATGTAATGGAAGCCGACGATAAGGAAATCATATGAAGGTGTTTTTTGACGAGCAAGAATACAAGCTGTTGGCATAACGACAGGGAGTTTGTTCCGCTTTTGGCGGTTATTTTCGCGTTGCGCGAGAAGAATTAAACGACCCTGTTTTTTTGTTGGAAAACGGGCGCGGATATATATGGAAAAAATTAAAACAAAAATCAAAATCTCAAAGAATCTCAAAAATCCCGTTGCTGTCGGCGCGGGGGAGCCGCTGGTGATCGTCAAGGATGTCGCCAAGGGTTTTGGCAAAGAAGAATTGTTTTCGGGCGCGCGCTTGCGCGTGATGCCGCGGGAGCGGATTGCGATCGTGGGCGCCAACGGCATGGGCAAAACCACTTTGCTCAGAATTATCATCGGTCAGGAAGATCCCGACGACGGCGCTTGCGAAATCAACAAGGCGGCGCGCATCGGCTATCTGCCTCAGGAAACCCACTGGGAATCCTTGCAAAATTCCGTGATCGACGAGATCCAGTCATCCGATCCCGGAATGCGGGAAATGACCGCCCGCAAAAACGATTACGAAAAAAAGGAAGCCGAAGGGCCGCTTTCCGAAGGCCAGATTGCGGATTATTGCAAATTGCTGGAAAGCTTTAAAGCCGCGAACGGTTATCGCTGGCAGGGATTGATTGAACGCTTGCTTTCCGACTTCGGTTTTGCCAAGGAATCGTGGCATCGCAAGATCGCGTCGCTTTCCGGCGGCGAGCGCACCAAATTGGCGCTGGCCAAAGTGGTGTTGGCCAATCCCAATTTAATTATTCTTGACGAACCGACGAATCATCTGGACATTGAAACTTGCGAGTGGCTGGAAAATTTTTTGGTCCACCGCAACATTGCCATCGTTTGCGTGTCGCATGACCGCTATTTTTTGGACAAAGTTTGCGACAAGACTTGCGAGCTTGCCAGAACCGGCATTGAAAAATACCAATGCCGCTATTCGGATTATGTGGTTGAACGGCAAATCCGCCGCGCGGCGCTGGAAAAAAGTTATAAAATCCAGCAAAAATACCTCAAGGAACAGCAAGCTTATATTGACCGTTTCCGCTACAAGGCCACCAAGGCCGCCGGCGTGCAGAGCCGCATCAAACAGCTGGAAAAAATAGAAAAGATTGAATTGCCCAAAGAAGAGGCAAAAGACATCAAAATCAAGCTTGACGCGGGAATCCGGCTTTGCCGAAGCGTGTTAAAATTGGACGGCATCGCCATCGGCCCCAAAGACAAGCCCTTATTTTCGCTGGATGATAAGCTGGAAGTTGAATGGGGCGACAAGGTGGGCATTATCGGCAATAACGGAATGGGAAAATCCACCCTGCTGAAAACCGTTTTGGAAAAAATGCCGCCATTGAAAGGAAAAATCACGCTTGATGATCGCGCCCAAATCGGTTATTACGCGCAGGCGCATGAAGAGATGGACCATTCAAAAATTTTGCTTGACGAGGTGGCGTCAAAGACCGACGAGAGCGAGGAGCGGGTGCGGTCGGTGTTGGGCGCGTTGCTGTTTGAACCGTTTGAAGTGGAAAAGAAAAAGATCGGCGACTTGTCGGGAGGAGAGAGGGCGCGCGCGGCGCTGGCGGAATTGATCCTGCGCAAGGTAAATTTTTTGCTGTTGGACGAGCCCACCAATCATTTGGACCTGCCGTCAAAAGAAGTAATCACCAAAGTCTTCAAGGAATACAAGGGCACCATTTTGCTGGTGAGCCACGACCGCTACATTCTCAACGAAGTTTGCAATCGCATTTGGGAGGTCAAAGACGGCAAGCTCACCGGCTACTTGGGCAATTACGACGACTACCGCTATCATCTGTCGCATTCACTGCCGCATTAAAGGCGATTGTTGGCGGTTGCGGCGTTTTTGGTTTATAATGAATCGTATGGAGGTTGGCTTGGGTGAAATTTTCACCGATATTTTTAACGCAATGTTGATATGGACCGGGCACCACGGGGTGCGCGTGGTTTTGATTGTTCTGGCGGCCGCGGCCGCGGCCGCGTTGGTTAAAACGATATTGTCGCGCCGGAAGATAATGCCGGTGCTTGACAACCTGCCTCATCCCGCCTATAAGTATAAGAAAGTCTTTGGCGCATCCTTTTTCCGCCAAACGGCGCTGGCGGAGGCGCGCAAACAGCGGATCGCCACTTTAATCAAAACAACGAACAATATCCTGCGGTCGCTGATCTGGATTGTCGCGGCAATCGCGATTTTGCCGGAGTTCGGCGTCAATATCACGCCGATACTGGCAAGCTTGGGGCTGGCGGGTTTGGCAATCGGGATGGCCGCCAAGGATATTCTCACCGATTTTATTGCCGGTTCTTTCATCATTCTTGAGGGCGGCTATAATATCGGGGATAAAGTGGAAATTGCCGGTTTTTCCGGAGAAGTTTTGGAAATTTCATTGCGCCGCACGATTTTGCGCGGCGAAGACGGCGTGGTTTGCGCGGTGCCGAACCGCGAAGTTAAACTGATCAAAAAATTTGACGGGAGGGAAAAAGAGGTCGAACAAGAGGATAAGGTAAAAATAACGAATAAAAGCAAATAAAATTTATGGAAACTACCGCTTTCCCCCAATACATCAGTCGGTTTTTGCCCGTTTGCGAGCCCTTGCCGGAGATCGGAATGTGGTTTTTCGCGATTTTGTTCGCGTGGTCAATCGCGTGGAAAGGCGCGGCATTGTGGCGCGCCGCCCGCAACAACCAATCATATTGGTTTGTCGCGATCATTCTGATCAACACGGTGGGCATTCTGGAAATTCTTTACATTTTCATTTTTGCCAAAAAGCGTCCCGAATCCGGCGCTTCCGGCCAGAGTGTCCAAATCAAGTAGATTTTCAAGAAAGGCCGCCCGGTCAACGGGCGGCCTTTGTTTTTGCCGAATCCAGACGGCTGACGATTTTCAATTCCAATTTTTTTGTGCCGGCATCCAATATGGCAAAGGTTGCTTGATAGAACATTCCCGCCAGAGTGCCGGGATTGGCCAGCCGGCAGTCGTTGATCGTTTCCAGCCATGGTTTGTGGGTGTGGCCGTAAAACACAAAATCAAAGCGGTTATTTTCGCAAGCGTGTTTGGCGGCTTCCGGAAAGTGGCAGAAGCCGATTTTCAATCCGCCGATCTCGGCATGTCCGAAATCTTTGAATAATTGTATTTGCCCGGGGAATTTTTCCGCCGCCGTTTCAAGCGATTGGCGATAATCCATATTACCAAAAACCGCCAGAATCGGCCCCGAAAAATTTTCCGCCAACCGCGCCAAGGTTTCGCCTTCGGCAATATCGCCGCAATGGATTATTGCCCCGACCGGATTTTTTTTGATATGATCCAAAAATTTATCCAGCGTCGCCAAGTTGTCATGAGTGTCCGAAATGATCGCGATTTTCATTGAAATTTTGGTTAAATCGGGTAAGATGATTATACCACAAATAAATATCGAAATTTCCAATATCCAATTTCCAACAAATGACCAAATGAAAAATGTTCAATTTGAGCATTCTGGCGTTTTGAAATTTATTGGGAATTGGGAATTAGAAATTAGGAATTTCTTCCCGTGGATTCTCCCATTGAGGAAATCAAGAGCCGGCTGGACATCGTGGAATTTGTCGGCCAGTATCTGA
>DAOSDI010000014.1:0-10383 GCA_035362275.1 Candidatus Pacearchaeota archaeon
GGAATGTAGCGCGCGACTCCGGAATTTGAAAAGCTCCCGCAAGGGAGCTTTTTGGGTTTGTCCGGCAATACCCGGCCAATTTTTATGATTGCATTTTACGCGGCGGGTCTGATTGCGCCGGGAATTCCGGAATGATACCATAACATATGAAAACGAAACTCTCCAAAAAATCTTTTCGCGGCAAAGTTTTTGAAATTGTCAAAAAAATTCCCCGAGGGAAAACTTTGACTTACAAAACGGTGGCCGAAAAAGCCGGAAGTCCGAAAGCTTATCGCGCGGTGGGCAATATATTGCACGGCAATTATGATCCCGCCATACCTTGCCATCGCGTCGTGCGCTCGGACGGAAATCCGGGAGGATGGAACCGAGGGAAGCGAAAGAAAGCGGAATTGTTGAAAAAAGAAAAACTTTAATTGCTTTTAACTGTTAACCGATATTCCAACATTCTTGAGAATGTGAGGATGTCCGTAATTACTGTTGAAACGCTTGACGGAAAGGAAAATCCATTTTAATCTCAAAACGAGCTTTTTGCGCGATTTTTTGTGTCGCAAGCTCAATTCGCACCTTGTCAACTGAATATGAAACTTTGGCAAGGCGCGATTGTTGCAAAAATATTGAGGCTAATAATCCTTGATCAATGATTTGAGAGGTGGGGAAAATGGGGAAATTGGATAAACTATTGGACATACCAATTAACGAATTAACAGAGTTGGAAAAATGGCAAATTAGAGTTTTGTTCGTACTGGACTTTGCCCATTTCTGGGCGGCAGATTCGCTTTATTTACTAAAAACGAGAATATGGAACGCCAGACTTTTACTCTGGTGGTATCAGTTGTATATCAGACCGGATGAATTTGATGTTTCGCTTGAATTTGATGGGGCGGCTTGGCGAGTAATGTCAAAAAAAAGACGGTATCAATATGCCCGCGATTTAGTCGTGAGGCGTCGGATTGCCCATACTCGCAATAGATGCGGCATTGAGAATAATTGGCGATTGGTTATTGAAGACATAGTCAACCATATTATGCCGTCTGTGGACTATGAGATGGCGCGAAAAGATGTGGAAAACAAATCAATAAATATTTTGTGGCATGTTATGCGCAAGAGAAAAGGTGACTTGGATGGGGAAAAAGAATAAGAAAGGCGGTAAGGGTGAAATTGAGAGTGTGAAAACTTTTGCCGAGTTAGCGAAGTTCTTAAAAATTCACAAAGAGATTAAATGGGAATGGGGCAAGGGAGGGACCATACAAGGCGATTATTATGAGAGCGAAAAAAGGTATCGGATAAAAGTGTCCAGTACCAAGGAAAAAGGTGGATTGAGCGCAAACTTTCACGGGTCAAATTTCATTGGCTATTCAAATAGTCCGTTATGGTGGGATTTTAAATATGGAATTTCCGTAACCCTTGGCAAAAAGAAGGTGGTTGAATTTTTCGGGCATAGCAATTCCACGGGCTCTATTAAAATGTTAGATGAGATTGGCGTGGCAATGGCGGAGCGTCAAGGGCTTCCTTTTTTATCAAGAAGGGAATTTCTTGATTTCTGGGAATGGTTGTTGACTTGTGTACCTAACGAGGCGGTTAAAAAGTAGACTAAATTATCTACTTTTTCTTTTACTCTATTTCATTATCACTCGGGGGGGTTGACTGATAATTTGGAAATGATAGAATGAGAACACAAACAGTTTTCAATTGCCAATTTTCATTGAATTTTCAATGAGTCAGTTTTCAAATGAAATTTAGCATTTTGGTTTGAATCATTGGTAAAATGATCATCCATTAAAAATTGAAAAATGAAAATTGGAAATTCATGCGGATTAGCGAACGGCAAAAAACGATATTGGACATGATAATCAGGGAATATGTGGAATCGGCGCGGCCGGTGTCTTCGCAATATCTGGGGGAGAGGTATGATTTCGGCATCTGCCCGGCGTCAATCCGCATTGAAATGCAAAAGCTCACCGATGACGGATTTTTGACTCAGCCGCACACTTCCGCGGGGCGGATTCCCACCGACAAGGGCTATCGGTTGTTCGTGGATCAATTGGCCGAGGGCGACGGTTTGACCAAAATCAGCCTGGATTTTGGCGCCGGATTGGAGCAAAATGATAATTTTGATGATTTCTTCGGCGCCATGCGCGATCTGGCGCAAAGCGCGGCGGCGGTTTCCGAAGCGCTGGTGCTGGGCTATATGAAAGACGCGGGCGTTTTTTTCAAAGAGGGCTGGGAAGAAGTGTTGCGCCAGCCCGAATTCGGCCGGCGCGATTTGATGGATAACTTTTTGGACTATCTGGATTATTTGGAAAACAATATTGAGAAAATGAAACCGGCCGATGATTTTGAAATTTTCATCGGGCAGGAAAATCCGTTCCCCAAGGCCAAAGAACTGGCGGTGTTTTCCATGGTGTTTGAACCGGCGCCGCAAAGAGAAGTGATTTTTTCGCTGGTGGGACCCAAACGCATGGCCTACGATAAAAATATCGCGCTGACCAACGAGATCTTGAAAATGTTTGAAAACATATAAAACAATTTTCAATTACCAGTTTTCAGTTTCCAGTGAATTGTCATTTTATCAATTAGCCAAACGGAGATGCCGAATTCTGTTTAAAAATTGAAACATTGAAAATTCAATGAAAATTGAAAATTGAAAATTTAGATGATGAAGGAACAACAAAAAAACAAGGAGTTGCCGGATTTAAAGGAGTGCCAAAAATGCGGGGAGTATCTGAATGGCTGGAAGCGGGCCAAGGCGGATTTGATCAACTACAAAAAAGAAGAAGGCCAAAGAATGGAGGAATTCGGGAAATATAACCGGCAGGCGTTTGTCTTTAATCTTTTGCCGATAATGGACAGCCTGGATCTGGCCGAAAAAAATCTTTCAAAAGATTTGAAAAGCGATGAACAAGTAAAGGGATTGCTGATGATCAAAAAACAGCTGGAAGATTTTTTGAAAGCCAACGGGGTGGAAGCGATTGCCGCCCAAGGAGAGAAATTCAATCCCGAACTTCACGAAGCGGCGCAAATGGAGGAGTGCCCAGGCGTTGAATCGGGAACCATCATTGAAGAAATACAAAAAGGATATATGATTGACGGATGCCTCTTGCGCCCGGCAAAAGTGAAAGTGGCAAAATAAACAAATTTTTCAATTACCAGTTTTCAGTTTCCAATGAATGATCATTTTTTCAATTAGCCAAACAAAAATGCTGAATTTTGTTTGAAAATTGATTCATTGAAAACTCAATGAAAACTGAAAAATTAATAAAATACCATGGAACAAAATCAACAACCGAATCAGCCGCAGTTGCAGATAAAGGTGCGCGACGAGGAATTGAAGGGTGCCTATTCCAATTTGATGCAGATTTTGCACACCAAGGAGGAGTTCGTGCTGGATTTCTTTTTGAACGCGCCGCCGCAGGGGATTTTGGCCAGCCGGATGATCGTGAGCCCGGGGCATGCCAAGCGAATCGCGGCCGCGCTGGCCGAAAACATCAAGAAATACGAAGAAAAATTCGGCAAAATTGAAGGAAGCGAAGCACCGGAGAGCAAAATCGGGTTCATAAAATAGTTTTCAATTGCCAGTTGTCAATTTCCAATGAATGATCATTTTGTCAATTAGCCAAACAAAAATGCTGAATTTTGTTTGAAAATTGATTCATTGAAAACTCAATGAAAACTGAAGATTGAAAACTGAAAAAAATTTGCTTTTATAACAACGCTTTTGCCAAGTTTGCGGGCAATCCAAAACAGGTTATGTTAAATTAAAAATTGCGGACGAAACAAAAGCGAAAAATTTATGGCATTGATACCTTATCGGGGCGGGTGGGATATCGATCGCTGGTTTGACGGCGATGACTGGATGAATTGGCCGTCGTTCCAGCTGATGAAGATGCCCGAAGCGCCCAAAATGGATGTCTATGAAAAGGACGGCAAAGTGGTGGTGAAGGCCGAATTGCCGGGCTTCAAACGGGAACAGATTGACGCTCAGATCAAAGACGGCGTGCTCACCATTGAGGCCAAATCCGAAGAAAAGAAAGAGGAGGACAATAAAAAGAAGGGTTATTGGCGCAAGGAAATCCGCCATGGCTATGTCAAACGGGCGGTTGCCTTGCCCGAAATTGACGAGGGCGGGGTTGAGGCGGAATTTGAAAACGGCGTGTTAAAAATCACCGCGCCCAAAGCCGCGCCGCAAGTTGAGGAAATGAAAGTCAAAAAGCTGGAAATCAAGGGAAAGTAAAAAAGAAAGTGTAAAAATCCTGCTTCGCTCTGAATTTGTTGAATGGCGATGGCGGGCGGGCCTGTTTTGGAAAACGGCGGGGCGTAAGCCCCGCCAAACCTTGAAAAACAGTTTTCAATTACCATTTTTCAGTTTTCATTGAAAAATCAATTCACCAATTAACCAAACAAGAATGTTGAATTTTGTTTGAAAATTGGGAAATTGGTCATTTATTGAAAATTGTAAATTGAAAATTGAAAATTTTGATGAGTTAAAAGCTTATGGCAGTTGGGAGGTTTGTGAAAGATAAAAAAGTATAAATTAATAAATTATAAAAATTATGTCAAGAACAATCGGAATTGATTTGGGAACCACGATGTCGGAGATGGCCGCCATTATCAACGGCGAGCCGAAAATATTGGAAAACAAGGAAGGATCGCGGCTGACGCCGTCGGTGGTGGCGCTCACCAAGACCGGCGAGCGGCTGGTGGGAGTGCTGGCCAAGCGCCAGCAGATCACCAATCCGAAAAACACCTTGTTTTCGGTGAAACGGCTGATCGGGCGGCGGTTTGCCGATCAGGAGGTGCAAAAAGATTTGAAACTTTTGCCCTATGAGATGCGCGAACGCGCGCAGGACGGCGGCGTGGAGGTGAAGATGGGAGACAAGTGGTATGCGCCGGCGGAAATTTCGGCGATGGTTTTGCAAAAAATCAAGCAAGACGCCGAATCCAAATTGGGGGAACCCGTAACCGGCGCGATCATCACGGTGCCGGCCTATTTTGACGACTCGCAAAGAAAGGCCACCAAACTGGCGGGCGAGATCGCCGGCTTTGAGGTGAAGCGGATCATCAACGAACCGACGGCCGCGGCATTGGCTTACGGATTGACCAAAAAAAAGAACGAACAGGTGCTGGTCTATGATTTCGGCGGCGGAACCTTTGATGTTTCCATTCTGGATATTTCCGAAGACACCGTGGAAGTGAAAGCGACCGGCGGCGACAACCATTTGGGCGGCGACGACGTGGATCAGCGGATTATGGATTGGCTGGTGGCCGAATATCAAAAAGACAACGGGGTTGACTTGTCCAAAGACGAACTGGCGCTTCAAAGGTTGAAAGAGGCCGCCGAAAAGGCGAAGATAGAGCTGTCCACGGCGATGGAGACCGAGGTCAATTTGCCGTTTATCACCAGCGACGCTTCCGGACCGAAACACTTGTATTACAAATTTAGCCGCGCGAAATTGGAAGACTTAGTGCGCGATTTGATTGAACGCTCCGTCAATTTGGTGCGCCAGACTTTGGACGATGCCAAGATGGCGCCGCAAGACATTGAGGAAATCGTTTTGGTGGGCGGCCAGACGCGGATGCCGATAATTCAGGAGGAAGTGAAAAAATTTTTCGGCAAAGAACCCAACAAATCCATCAATCCCGACGAAGTGGTGGCCATCGGCGCGGCGGTGGAGGCGGGAATTCTGCAAGGCGAGGTGAAAGATGTTTTATTGCTGGACGTGACGCCGCTTTCTTTGGGGATTGAAACGATGGGCGGCGTCAACACGATTCTGATTTCCAAGAACACCACCGTGCCCACGGCCAAGTCGCAAGTCTTTTCCACCGCCGCCGATAACCAAACTTCGGTGGAGATCCATGTTTTGCAGGGCGAGCGGCCGATGAGCGCGGACAACAAATCTTTGGGCAAATTCATTTTGGACGGCATTATGCCCGCGCCGCGCGGCATTCCCCAAGTTGAAGTTTCGTTTGATATTGACGCCAACGGGATTTTGAGCGTAACCGCCAAGGACAAGGCGACCGGAAAAACCCAGAGCGTCCGCATTGAAGGCTCGGCGGGAATTTCCAAAGAAGAGGCCGAACGGATGAGGCAGGAAGCGCAGGCCAATGCCGAGAGCGATCGCAAGAAGCAAGAGCTGATTACGGCGCGCAACAACGCGGACAACCTGATTTATACCGCGCAAAAAGCAATGCGCGACGCGGGCGACAAAGTTTCCGCCCCTGCCAAAAAAGAAATTGAAGAAAAGATTGAGGGCTTGAAAAAAGTCCAAAGTGGGGATAATATGGAGGAGTTGAAGGCCAAGTCCGACGATTTGTCGCAAACGCTTTCCAAGATCGGCGCGCAGATGTATCAACAGCAACCCGCCGCGGGAACTCAATCCGCCGGAAACGAAGCGCCGGATTCCGCCGGAAATGGCAAAAAGAAAGACGAAGGCCCTGCGGAAGGCGAATACCAAGAGAAACAATAACCATCTAATTAAAAATGTAAAAAT
The DNA here is from genome assembly GCA_035362275.1 of Candidatus Pacearchaeota archaeon. Classification (GTDB taxonomy): domain Bacteria; phylum Patescibacteriota; class Minisyncoccia; order Minisyncoccales; family UBA5738; genus UBA5738. The sequence goes on from DAOSDI010000014.1 coordinate 6,489, forward strand.
CAAAATGTGAAATTTTGATGTTAAAATTCCGCTGTCGCGGCGTTTTAACATTTTTGATTGTCATTTTTCATTTTGATCTTTCAATTTTACATTTTTTATGTCTAAGGATTACTACAAAATTTTGGGAGTGCAAAAAGAGGCAACGGCCGACGAGATCAAAAAGGCCTATCGCTCTTTGGCGCACAAATATCATCCCGACAAAGGCGGCAACGCCGAAAAATTCAAAGAGGTCAATGAGGCCTATCAGGTGCTTTCGGACAAGCAGAAGCGCCAGCAATACGATCAATTCGGCAATGCGTTTGACGGCAAAGGGTTTTCGGGATTCGGCGGCGCGCAAACGGGGCAGGACGGCTGGTTCTGGGGACGGCCCGGCGCCGAGTTTGACGTGCAGTTTGAAGATTTGGGCGATATTATGCAGGAGATGTTCGGTTTCGGCCAGCCGCGGCGGCGGCGCGACGGCAAGCGCGGCAAAGACATTCGTGCGGATGCCGAGATCACCTTGGAGGAGGCGTTTGCCGGCGCGCAAAAAGAATTCAAGATTTCCAAAAATGCCGCTTGCCCGCGCTGTTCGGGGAGCGGCGCCGAACCCGGCACCAAGATCAAGGAATGTTTTTCCTGCCGCGGCACGGGGCAGGTCCAACAGATTAAAAAAACCTTTTTGGGGTCATTCACCAAATATGCCGTTTGTCCGGAATGCCGCGGCGAAGGCTATCGCCCCGAAAAGCCTTGCAACGTGTGCCAGGGGGAAGGCCGGGTAAAAACCGAAGAAACAATCAAAGTGGACATTCCCGCCGGCGTGGACAACAATCAGGTAATCAAATTGGAGCAAAGAGGCGAGGCCGGACGGAAAGGCGGGCCCGCCGGAGATTTCTACGTGCGGGTGTTTTTGAAGGCGCATCCGGTGTTTGAGCGCAAAGGCGACGACCTTTATGTTTTGCGCGAAATTCCGCTGTCTTTGGCGGCGCTGGGAGGGAATGTTGACGCGCCCATAATTGAGGGAAAAGATATCCTGCTGAAAATTCCCGCCGGCACCGAATCGGGAAAGATTTTCCGCGTTTCGGGCAAGGGTATCACGCGCTTTAACGGCTTCGGCCGCGGGAATATGTATGTGCAAGTTGAGATCGCCGTGCCCAAAAAGCTGAACAAAAAGCAAAAAGAACTGCTGGATCAATTAAAGCGCGAAGGATTGTAAAATTTCAAACAAAAAAGCCGGCATTCTCAGCCGGCTTTTTTGTTTTCTAATTCTTTATAGGCATTCTCCACGTCTTCGACTCTCCAACCTCCGATATTAACCAAGCCGTCGATTATCTGTTGTTTGGTTTTGCCGTTTGCTTGGCCGTTAATAATATAATCGATAATTGCTGTTTGATCTCTTCCTGCCGAATCATTTTTTCCGCGTGGCTCAAAAAAGAAACAAATCAGCCATCCCAAGCCGTATGAAACAAATATGGTTAAGATCAGCGGTATTCCGAACGTGCAAATGCTGAGAAATATAATCGCTTGAACGAATGCGGCCGGATTTGCTCCGAACATGATCCAAGCGAGCAAGCAGAGCGCTGTAAAACCGATGATTGTTTGGAAGGAATGCTTAAAGACGATGCCCCATAAATTTATGGGTTGATGCAATTTTTGGTTAATGGTGTTGGCCATATTATTTTTTAGTGTTTTGGTTGATTAGGAAAATGACATACGAAGCCAAGGGAAGGACGAGTGCCAGATAAAAAACCGATCCAAAGAAAACTTCAACCGGCATATTGATGATGGGTATCTGCAAACCAGAAAAATTGCTGATTGTGTCCGGGTTGTATATCCGCATACCGCGGTTGATTAAATAGCATTCCAGGGCAAAGACCGGGGCAATGGCAATTAAAAAGTTGGCTCCGAATTTCTTAGCTATTCCAAAATAATTAAAATAATGATTAACCAGCACAATTGCCAGCCAGATTATTATGGTTCCGATTAGCGTCAAAACCACGGAAATATCATGATAGATGTAGGACCATTGCCAAAACCCTTCATTTCTGACCATAGTCTCAGTCATGATGTCGAAAGAAATGATTGCTACGAAACATGCTAAAAATGACGGTAGGTTTACGTACTTCATCGGGATTATTGCTTCTTTGTCCAAGCCGAGGTTCCAGTATCTGTAAAAGGATATCGTTATCAGGGCGATGATGAAACTATAATAAACAAAAAAAATTCCCATTGCTCCCGTATCGAGCGATGCCAGCGTGTCGGTTGAATAAACTCTTATCCCGAGAGAGATCAGCAATACTTCCATTGCCATTGTGAATATTGCCATTATGCCGGTTGCAACAAAAAAATTCGGTGTGCTATATTTTGGAAGAAATTTATTTGTCAGATAATCGGCCCAAACCGCTAATGCACCATAGACCATGCTCGTTATCCAGCTGCTGGTGATATAAACATAGGCCCATGGACCGAGTTTTTGCGCGGAAAGCATCGATGCAGTGAACATTTCGAATAAGAGGAAGAAAATAAAGGCAACACCTAATTTGGAAAAAATCTTTTTTTGGGTTCGGCGCAAAAATAGCGCTGATCCGATAAAAAATAGCACTGCCGTAATTTCAAAAGCAATAATTTCGAGACTGGTTGTTTTATCAAATACATGGAAATTATTGTGAACTTCATAAATATTGGCAAGCAGATCCAAAAAACTTGTGTTTGAAACATTTGCCAAAAGATCGGAAGGTGTCATATTTTTTTGAAATTATTTTTTGATACGTATGGACTGTTGATGCAGCGACTATCTTTTAAACGACAACCGCCGTATTTGGTGTGGCCTTCGAATGCCGTAGCCATGATGTCTAAAATTTCGTGCAGCGGTTTTTCCCGAATATTGCCAAAAACCGCATGGTTAAAATCACAGGGGCTCACTTCGCCAAAAGGGTTTACATAAAAATAGTTAACACCTCCCGAACAGCCGATGCTTCGGTGGGACGAGGTATAGCCATAAATAAGTATTCCGGGGTAGTCTTGGCGCCTGTTGTATTTACCGGCAAACGCAATGAGATCGTCCGTAAAGCTGTTGCGATCCATTAAGTCGGAGCGCGAGGAATATTTTCCGGAAGGCGTTGCGCCAAAAACCAAAATTTCGTGAACTCCGATTTTTTTACCAAGCTCAAATATCTTTTCTAATTCGCCGCTTGCCAATGATTCAGGGTCGACGCAGCAGGATATTCCCACCGATAGGCCGGCGCGTTTAGCATTTTTTATTCCTTCCATGGCGGCTTCAAAAATTCCGAGTGTGTTCCGGAAGCGGTTGTGCTTATCCGGATCCGCCGAGTCGATGCTCACGTAAACGCCATCAAGGCCGACGCGTTTCAGGTTATGCGCGATTGCCTTCAATTTCATGCCGTTGGTTATCAATATCACGGTTGAAAGATTCTTATTGACGGCACCGATGATCTCAAGGATGTCCGGATGTAGCAGAGGTTCGCCGCCGAGAATATTTATCACTGTCACTCCTAACTCCTGCGCGTCTTTGATCAGCTTGATCAGCTCTTCTTTTTTTAAGGGATTTTGTTTTTGCTTGAGATCTTCGGTTTGAAAGCTGCAGTGCTGGCAATTGGCGCAGCATTTTTCAGTTATCGCCAGGCTCATGAGGTTGTGGTTGGTGCGTCCGGTGATGGTTTTGAAAAAATTGCGTTGCAGAAAATTGGCTGCCGCCCGGGAAAAAAGCGCCGGTGTTGATAATGAATAAACTGGAAAGCCATCACGGAAATGGATGATTTTGTTGTGGCCCAAATATATGCGATAAAGGTTTCTTGTAAAAAAATCCGAGTAGTCAGGACCTTTCGATATCAATGCGGCGGCCATTCGGAATTTAAGGACGATTTTTTTCAACATCAGTTTTACTATTTTTATGGAATTA
>DAOSDI010000014.1:10483-27242 GCA_035362275.1 Candidatus Pacearchaeota archaeon
TACTATGGAATAGTATACCATAGAGTTATAAAACCATGAAAGATATATTATCTTATTTACTATTTTTATGGAATTATACTATGGAATAGTATACCATAGAGTTATAAAACCATGAAAGATATATTATCTTACGCAACCGAGCGTTTTCCTGCGGTCTTGGCGTTTACGTTTTCTTTTTTGCTAATGATTGCTATCGACCTGTATTTGTTCGCCACAATACGGATTGATGCCGTTTTTTTTGTTGGCGGCATGATTCTTGTGTTGTTTCTTTTTCGGGTGCGACTGGGAGATGATATCAAAGATTTGGCTTACGATTCAAAATTCCATCGCGACCGTCCGGTGCAAAGAGGCGCTATTGATTCTGCCGAGCTGAAGAAAATGCTGGGGGCGGGTTTGGTAGTCGAATTGTTGTTGCAGGCGTTCCTGTTTTCCCTGGCGCTACCGCTGTATATTCTTTTGGTGTTCTATTGGTTTTTAATGTTTCGTGATTTTTTCTGGCCAAAATTTGCCCGGCAGCATTTTTTTATTTACATCTTGCTACACCAATTAATTTTTGCTTTTTATGTATATTATTTATTTTGCATATCGGTTCGAGAGCTGCTTATTCCCGGAATTAAAGATCTGGCGGCTATCTTTTTTATATTTATTTGCATGTTTATTTATGAAATATCCCGCAAGATGGTGCACCGCTACGATACGGCCGGAAATGTTACGGATGATACTTATATATACCGCTGGGGCAAAGCAAACGTTTTGTTGCTATTGGCGTTGTTTTTCGCGTTGCAATATGTCTGCCTTATTGTTATTTTTGGGTCAATAAATCTCTTCCTGATTGCGAATGTACTTTTGATTATTGCCGGTTTTCTATTTTTTACGAAAAAACCGGCATATTTCCTGTTTTTAATAATATCCGGATTGCTGACATTTATAAGCTACAAACTTTTTCTATGAAAAATTATGGCAACAAGGCTAAAAATTTGGCATGGCTTATGAGTAATGGATTTGCCGTACCGGATTTTTTGGCAGTAGCGCCTCAAGACATTTTTTTAAATTATTCCGAATTGCGACAGATTGTGCTGGAAAACATTAAAAAAGGCAATCATGGCGCTGGGGCTGAATTTGAGAAATTAAAATTCAATGGAAACAAAATTGCCGGACTTGAAAATTTCGGCGGCAAAATAACAGCCTTTCGCACTTCATCATCGCTTGAAGATGGCGCGGTTTTTTCTTTTGCCGGGCTATACGATACTTTTTTGGATGTTCCTTTCTGCGAAGAGAGTTTTCGGAAATACGCGGTATTGTGCGTTAAAAGTGCGTTTTCGCCGCGCGTCATTTCTTATTTGCGTGCCAATAATCTTGATTGCAGTTTGCTGGATTGCTCGGTAATAATCCAGGAAATGTTTAGCGCCCAATACGCGGGGGTATCGTTTGTTGGCGAGAAAGATTGCGATTCGGTGACTGTCTGGAGCAAAGGCTCCTGTCGTAATATTGTCGATGGCGGCGATGCCGACCAGTTTACCTTGGATAATGTTTCCTTGGAATTTAACCGGCTGAAAGGATCGCAAGAACTTATCGAAGAGCTTAAAAGGATAGTCAATCTTAAGAGTAAACCCCAAGATATCGAATGGGCGCTATCCGAAGGCGTATTTGCCATTCTTCAGACAAGAGATATTACCAAAAAAATTCCCTTTTTGCAGAATTACGGTCAAATATTTGACCGTACCAATATCGCGGAAAGCTACCCCGGCATAACTTCTCCGTTAACCTATTCTTTTATTGATTCGCTGTATTCAAAAGTTTATATTTCTTTCTTTTCGTTGGTTGGCGCCAAGGTCGAAGATAATGACCGGCGAATTTTTGAAAATCTTTTGGGATATATTAAAGGAAGGGTTTACTATCGTATTGAGAATTGGTACGCGTTTCTTAAATTGCTTCCCGGATACAAATATAACAAAGAATTCTTTGAAAGTATGCTAATGCCGCAGAAAAACCGTGATGAAAAACGCGCCAAGCAAAATATTGCCGGATCTATTCGTTGCTTGCCAGTGGCTTTTAAATTTGCAGTAATGCTATTTTTTGGCGGGAAAGGCCAGCGGATTTTTTTGGATAATTTTGACAAGCAATACACTGCGCACAAAAAAATTGATTTGGGCAAAATGAATGACTGCGAAATTATTGAATATTATGAAACTGCGCGCAATAAATTTCTTGACGATTGGAAAATTCCGATAATGAACGATTTTCGGCTGATGGTTTTTTACGGGATATTGAAAAAAATAATTGTCAAAAAATATGGCTCCGAGGCGCAAAGCGTTTTAAACCGCTTGATATCGGATTTTTCCAAAGCCAACTACTATGAAAGCATCAAAGGGATTGAGGATCTGGCAGTCCATGCCCGCCGTAATCAAAAGATTGCCGCGATATTTGCCGCTAAAGGCGGGGATGCTATTGAAACAATCCGAGCTAGCCATGATCCGGAAGTTTTGCAATTCATTGAAAGAATTGACTGCTATTTAGACTGCAATTGCTGGCGGCATCCGGATGAGCTTAAGCTGGAAAGTATCGACATAAAAGACGACCCTGCCTTAATTGCCAATTTGATTGCCAGTTATCCGGAGTTGCCTGAGCCAAAAAAGGAATCGGAAATAACCGGCGGAATGGTTGTAAAATTTTTTTCGCGAAAAACCCGGCAAGCTATAAAGGATAGAGAAGTCTTTCGGGCCAGACGGGCGATGGTCTTTGGCGTGGCCAAGGATTGTTTTATGCAGCTTGCGGAAAATTTTGTTAAATCCGGAATTATCAATATAAAAGATGACATATATTTTCTGACTGTGGCGGATATTAGAAAAGCGGCCAATGGCGCCATGGGTATGCAAGAATGCCGCAATTTGATCAAGGGACGGAAAAAAGATATAGAAGAATATAAAGAGATTGAATTGCCTGACCGGATAATAATTGCTAAAAACGGCGGCTGCGAAATAATCCTTGATGATACCGTGCCCGGCAAAGACGGGTTGGCGGGAATGGCAGTATCAGCAGGCATTGTCCGGGGACCGGTGCTGGTCTTGGAAAAATTTGACCCGGCAGCGAATTTTAACGGTAAAATCTTGGTCACTTACCAGACTGATCCAGGATGGTCTCTCGTATTTCCGTTACTGAAGGGAGTGATTCTTGAGCGCGGCAACGCGTTGTCGCATGCTTCGATATTAAGCCGGGAAATGAATATTCCGTTGGTAGTGAAAGTAAAGAACGCGGTATCGTTGTTGAAAAATTGCCGGCAGGTAGAATTAAACGGAAACAATGGAAATATTAAAATTATTGAAAAATAATTTGGCTAATGCGGTATCCCTTTTATCAGTGCCTTTTGTTCTGGTGGCCTTTCATTACGCATTATGCGGACAAGCATTTCTCTCTCTTTGTTTTATTGCCACTGCCTTTTTTATCGATACTGCTGATGGTTGGATTGCCCGCAAGATTAGGATTGAAAGCATTCGCGGCCGCATGATCGATTCCTTCTGCGATTTGGTTATATATGTTGCTTTCCCTTGTTTTTTTATTTACCAATTTTTGCCTATTGATTTGCTGGCAATGCTTTTTGCCGGTTCGGCGGTGATGATTGCCGGGATAGTTAGGCTGGCGCGCCTCAATGAATGCGGGCTGATTCGGGACGACAACAAAATTTATTACCAAGGGCTGTTTGTGCCCGCGGTTCTGGTTGCGGCAGTCGCGTTTTATGCGCTTTATCAAAGAGGGGTGAACCAGGTTTTATATCTGGCGGCGCCGGCAATGGCGGCGATATCTCTATTGATGGTTTCAAATTTCCGTTTGCGCAAAATTAATAATTGGCTCTGGTATGTCCTGGCGGCAATTTTATTATGGATGGCATATTGATAAGGAATAATTTTTCCAAAGATGAAGAAACTGAAATCATTGCCGGGGCGGTTGCGGCAACTGGCCGTGAGCATGATCTGGCGCGGCGGGCGCACAAAGATTTTGAATGTTATATCCGCAGAAAGGAAATGTTTTGCTTATTTTCCGGCAAGGAATTGGCAGGGTTTGTTATTAAAAAAAATATTGGCGCTGATACAGACGAAATACAAGGCTTATATATTAAACCGGCGTTTCGCGGCCGCAAATTAAGCGATATTTTGATGAACGCGGTTGCGGGAGAAAAGGGGATAAAATATCTTGCCGCGACTTACAGCGGCTTAATGGGAAAGAAACTAGTCATGCTTGGGTTTGAAGAAATACCATTTGAATCTTTGAGTCTTGGGACCAAGGTTGGTTTTTGGAAGTCTCGGTTAAGGTTTGGTCGGATTGCCGGAATTATTAAAAGCAGATGCAAAAATAAAAAAGTAAAATTTTTTCTAAAATGAATCCGCAATTTATCCAAGTATTGATAGTCTCATCGCTTTTTCTTTTAGCCCTTGAATGGGCCAAGAGGCGTTTTGGCTTTAACACCGATTATACGCGGAAAACTGCCCACATTTTCTATTTTTTTGTCATTATTTACAGCTATTTTCATTTAACAGTCCATGAAGCGATGACAGTGCTTTTAATTTTTTTGGCAGTATTCACAGTTTCCTTTATTTATAATCTCTTGTCGTCGATTCATATCAAAATCTATCGGACTTGGGGGGAAATTATATATATTATTACTTTTCTTTTGTTGTTTGCTTTTTTTGGCGAAAACAATCTTGTTTTTATGAGCGGTGCGTTTGTTTTGGGAATTTTAGATCCGTTAAGCGCTTTTTACAAAAAAACTTCTAAAAAAAATCTAGCATATAACACACTTTACTTTATTACGTGTTTGGCGCTATTGTTGTCAATTGCCTTATTCTATGGTCGTTGCGAGACTAATTATATATTTTTGGCGGCGCTTGCCGCGGCGCTTGCCGACCGTTATTCCGAATTTGGGTTAGACAACATTACTGTGCCGCTGGCGGTTGTTTTAATTTTAGCTTAAACATTAAGCAGTCGGTTGAAAAATGGAATGTTGATCCCAATATTAAAATACCCGGCACAAAAATTAGGCTTACGCCATAAATAAAAACCAGGCAAAGAGAACAGGCGAGTACGGAATCGATGTTATCCAAAACAAAAAAAATAGCTTTTAGTCCCGGTGAGGGCGCGTTTTTTCCCGCGGCGATGCTCAACTGTCTTTTGATAAATGAATTGGGCAATTCGCCCAACGGGTAGAATAATCCAAGTGAAAGTGATTTGTATAAATTTTGCGCTAAGTATAATTCATTGCCGTTTTTTAAAACTAGAGATAAAAGAAACGTAAATAGTAAGCAATATAGCGGCATCAGAACAAATCCGAGGTATGTTTTATTGGCTCCGAATAATCGCAATGATAGCGGTTTTTTCAAAAAACCGAAATAACCTTGTTTTAAGGTTAAAATAAAAAATATTCCCGACAACAAGACCGGAAGAGAGTAGAAAAAGCAGTTTTGCCAATATTCTATCATATTAATTTATTGTATCAGCAATCGGTTGGATTAAAAGCTAACCGATATGGTTAAATTACCAAATAATTAATATTTCCGCCGGCACCGAATCGGGAAAGATTTTCCGAGTTTCGGGCAAGGGCATCACGCGCTTTAACGGCTTCGGCCGCGGGAATATGTATGTGCAAGTTGAGATCGCCGTGCCCAAAAAGCTGAACAAAAAGCAAAAAGAGATTCTGGAAAAACTCCGCGGAGAGGGATTGTGATTTGCCCGAGAAAATCAAAGTTTAAAAATGAAACAAAAAACCGGCCGTGCCGGTTTTTTCGTGACCACTCACCGGGCAAGGTCTATCCCTCGCCAATGCGAGGATTAGGCCCTGGCAAAAGAATTTTAAGCGCGAAATTAAAGGGGTCTAACCCTCGCGGTAGCGAGGGATAGACCCCTTGATCCTAAATCCGGCGAGAGTGGTTGCCTTTCGGGAGATGGCTGGTTTTTGAAATTTGTTTTATAATCCAATTATAAATAATTTTTATTATGTTGATGAAGCATACATGTTTTATTTTCAAGACGATTTTTATTGCGAACTTGTGGTTGATGTTTGGCTTTTCGGATGTTGTTGATGCGGCCAACTACGAGTGCGGCGCGGCGGGGGAAGTGCAGGGATGCCGGGTTTGCCGCCAAACGTTGGGGAGCGGCGGCAATTTGGCCAATCATTGGGGCGACGACAGCGCGCGGTGCGCCGCCGGGCAGACGTGTGTCAACGGTACTTGCATCGGCGGTCAGCCGCCGTTGCCGCCGTCTTATGATATCACCGTTACCAAATCCGGAAGCACGGCGGCGGTAAAAAACGCTTCGGGGAACACGATTTCTTTCGGAACGGACTATACCAAAATTCTTCGCGATGCGATTGCGGCGACTCCCGACCACGGATCGCTGTATATCGGCGCCGGCGTCTATGACGGATTGCGCGCCGACCAAAATATTCCGATCAATAACGTTCTTTCCGGATCGCAAGCGCATTATTACACTGCGCTGCCTTTGCGGGGGAAAAATATCCACATTTACGGTGCGGGTATGGGGCAGACCGTTCTCAAGCTCGGCGATAACCAATATTATTCCGGCCATCAGGCGCTGATATTTTTTGCCAGCAATGGTTTGGGACTGGGATATACGGCGCTGACTTTGGCGAATATGACGCTGGACGGCAACAAGGATAAGCAGGCGCCGTTTTGGTATGACGGTGCCGGCCTGATTCTCACGGGCGGCGAAAGAACCGGCGGCAAATTTTTCAATTTGGAATTAAAAAATTCTCCCAACACCGGTTTGTATTTGGGCAATAACGGCAGTGGCTGGGAAGCTTACGCTTATCTGGACAATATCTACAGTCACGATAACCGGCAAGCGGGAATGGTTTTTGACAACGGCGAAAGAATAAGGGCCAGCCGCTTAAAATTTGTCAATGATGGTACTGTTGCTTCCGGTACCGTGGCGCTTCAAATCATCAATGTGGGCGACCACAAACTTGATTTGACGATTGACGGCGCCGAAATCAACAACGGAATATTAAAGATCGGAAACGAGGAATATCCGGGAGCCGGCGGCATCACGATAAACAATTTGAAAATTAACACGAACATCTCAAATCTCGGGCTTATCGGCGCGGTATACATTAAAAACAACCATAACGCGCCGTATCCGTTGGCCGATCGGGGAGAGATCAGGATCGGAATAGATTCAATAACCACCAATATAACTTCAAAAAATCACGCGGTCTGGATTGAGCAAGAACCGGTGCCGGTGGTTTTGAGCGGGGGATTGATTGATGCCGGCGTTGACGTCTATGCCAATCGGGCGAAGTCGCTGGCGGTTGAGGCGGTGCGCCTCAAATCAAGCTTTAATTCCCTCGTTGCCGAAAACTCCACGGTCCGTTGCAATAATTGTGTTTTTGAGCCGGCAAACGGGCAGTATATGTACAGTGCCATCGGTACCGCCGCGGAAATTCATTTCAACAATTCAACGGCGGTGTCGCTGCAAAAAACCGATGCATCTTCGGGAAGGGTCTATGGCGCGTTAACTCTTGGCGCGGCTTCCTGCGCCAACGAATGTTCGGTTTCCGGGTCCAAAAGATGTGCCAACGGTATGGTGCAAACGTGCGGGTTTTCGGGCGGTTGTTTAAAATGGGGGGCGGGGTCAGCCTGTCCGTCCGGACAAATATGCCGCGACGGGAATTGCGCCGCCGCGTGCGCTCCCAAGACCTGTTCGGATCTGGGATATAATTGCGGCACTGCCGACGACGGTTGCGGGGCAACGATCAATTGCGGCGCTTGCCCCGACGGAAAAACCTGTTCGGCGGGGAAGTGCGTTGCCAATTGCATTCCCCAAACTTGCGCCACGCAAGGATATGCCTGCGGTTATTGGGACGACGGTTGCGGGGCAACGATCAATTGCGGCGCTTGCCCCGACGGAAAAACCTGTTCGGCGGGGAAGTGCGTTGCCAATTGCACCAGTCGCGCGAGCAAAAAATGCGACGGCAGCATTTTATATTGGCATAATTCTTGCGGCGTTCAAGAGGGGTTGGCGCAAAATTGCGGCGCCGATGAGATGTCTTCAAATTATCGCTGCGCGGGAAACCAAATCCAACGCCAAGTGTTCAAGCGGGGATGCTCGGAGGGCGCTTGTTTTGTCACTTCGCATTGGCAGGATACCTTCAATTGTCCCGACGACAAAGTTTGCCGCGGCGGCGATTGTGTTGCTCCCGAGAACGGCTTTGAAACGGAATCACCGGCCGTTGCGGACGAAATTGAAAAGACTGATGCAAGGTCTGAAATGACCCGTGCCGAAATTTTAAATCAGATCGCCCAAATCAAGCAATTGCTGATACAATTGATATCCCAGCTTATCGGAGAGTTGCAAAAACAATTGCCGTAAGAGCAGTTAACAAAAAAACCGGTGGATCCGGTTTTTTTGTTGGGCGCGATATATTTTTAATCCGGAAACCGTGCGATTCCGGTGGAATGGTGCCCCTGGGGGGAATCGAACCCTCGTTAGCTGCTTAAAAGGCAGTTACTCTACCATTGAGTTACAGGGGCGGGATGCCTTTTCCGCTTGCGCGGAAAAGAATTTTCAATTTTCAATTTTCAAATATAAACTCAAAATCAAAATTGCCAACAACGGGAGTATAGCATCTTTTATAATTTTTGTCATCCCCAAAGCGTGTAATTACTCACTGGGTCTAAAATTAAAAGGGTCTATCCCTCGTTACTGCGAGGGTTAGACCCTTTTAATTTTAGACTTACAATTCCTTGCCAGGTCTAACCCCCGCGATTACACGGGGGATAGACCCTTAAAATGCAAAAATACGCTATCCCAGCGAGTGGTGCTAAAGCGTTGCAGAGATTGTTTTTATCGCAAAAAGGGCGATGTTATGTTTATGTTATATTTATGCTATGTATAAATATAACATTTGGTGCGGGGAACAAGCCGGCCGCCGGCAAATCATTAATTTTCCATATTCCATGCGGAATATCGCGGCAATCGCGGGAAAATTGATAAAAATGGCAAAAAAGATTAGAATCAAATCGTTAAGGACGCTTTCCGAAATAATATACACGCCATATCCGCATATTATTGTTGAAAGTATCCCCGAAAAATAAAATTATGAAAAGAAAAAACATTTTCAAATTGGTTGCCAGCATTGCGATCTGCCAGGCGGCGGCGCTGATCGGATCAATGTTCACATTGCCGGCGGTCGGCGGCTGGTACGCGGAACTGAACAAGCCTTCGTGGACGCCTTCCGGCGGAGTTATCGGTGCGGTGTGGACGGCGCTCTATCTTTTGATGGGAGTTTCGCTTTATCTGGCGTGGGCCAAAAATTTCCAAATTTCGGAAAATCTTTCGGGAATGGCCGCGCGCGCGTGGAATCGCATTTCGCAAAAACTGCTTGACGGCGCCTGGCAACGGCAAAATATCATCGCGGTCTTTTCGGTGCAGTTGATTTTAAACGTTTTATGGTCGTTTGTTTTTTTTGAATTGAAAATGTCCGGATGGGCGTTTTTTGAATTGTTGATGCTTTGGGTTGCCATCGCTTACACGATTGCCAATTTTTGGCGCGTGTCAAAACCGGCGGCATGGCTGTTGGTTCCCTATATTGCATGGGTGACTTTCGCCGGTTATCTGAATTTTGCCGTCTGGCAGATGAACTGATGGCTTAAACGATCCGATCCAAAAATTCCGTTGGAAAAGTAATCCTTATTTTCTATGGCAAACACAATAAAAAAAATATTGTTTTTGTTATTGCCGCTTGTTGCCGCCGCGGCGTTTGCGCCGGTGGCGGTTTTGGCGCAGAACCCGGTCAGTATTTATTTTTTTTGGGGGCAGGGGTGTCCGCATTGCGAACACGAAAAAGAATTTTTGGCCGATCTGGCGGCAAATCGTCCGGAAATCTTGATAAAGGACTTTGAAGTGTGGGGAAACGCCGAAAATCGCCGCATTTTGGGAGAGTTGGGAAAGGAATTGAATGTTGATGTTTCCGGCGTGCCGTTCACCGTGATCGGCGATAAATATTTTATCGGCTGGTATGACCGTGCCTCCACCGGTGCGGCGATTGAAGCCGCCGTGGCGACGGCGGTTGAGCAAGGCTGTCGCGACATTGCCGCGCCGATCATTGATCCGGAAGAAACTGCCGCGCCAAACAACGGCAGTTGCGGAGATGGCGGCAAAACGGAAATTCCCGAAAAAATAAACGTGCCGTTTTTGGGAGCAATCGGAGTGAAAGATTTTTCTCTGCCGGTTCTCGCCGTGGTTCTGGGGGCGTTGGACGGATTCAATCCTTGCGCGATGTGGACGTTATTGTTTTTGATCAGCCTGCTTTTGGGAATGAAAAACCGGAAGCGGATGTGGATTTTGGGATGTTCATTTATCGGGGCCTCGGCGCTGGTTTATTTCTTGTTTATGTCCGCGTGGCTCAATTTGTTGTTATTTGTGGGATTTATCGTTTGGATCCGCATTATTGTGGCGCTGGTGGCGATCGGCGGCGGCGCATACAATCTGAAGGCTTATTTTTCCAAAGAGCCCGCGGTGTGCGCCAACGCCGCCGATCCCAAAAGAAAAAAAGTTTTTGAACGGTTGAAAAGCATCACCCTGCAAAACAATTTTTATCTGGCGCTGGGGGGGATCGTTCTGCTGGCGTTTGCGGTCAATCTGGTGGAGCTTGTCTGTTCGGCGGGGTTTCCGGTGATTTTCACCCAAATATTGTCAATGAGCGGCTTGAGCCCGTGGCAATATTATTCATATATCGCGTTGTATATCTTGGTGTTTATGGCCGACGATCTGTTTGTGTTTTTTGCGGCGATGATTACCTTGAAGATGGCGGGAATCACCACCAAATACCAAAAAGCGTCGCATTTGATCGGCGGAATTTTGATGCTGGCCATCGGCCTGTTGCTGATATTCCGCCCGGAATGGCTGATGTTCGGCTGACAAATGCGGACTATTGAAGGTTTTGGGCAAATGGGGTATGATGCTAATCGGGTATCGTTGAATAATTTAGTTTAATAGGCTAAATTTTTTTGGCCGAAAACACAACAATATGGCGAAAAAAGCGGCAAAAAGGGGAAAATTGATCGTGGTTTCTTTGGGAGGATCCGTGGTTTATCCCTACGGCGAAAAATACAATAACGGGCTGGACATCGGATTTTTAAAAGATTTGCGCCAGTTTTTGCTGGGGCAGGCAAAAAAAAGCGTTCGCTTCGTGATTGTGGTGGGCGGGGGCAAATCCTGCCGGATTTATCAAAAAGCCGCGCGCGAAGTACTGGGCGAAAAAAAGAACGACACCGACTTGGATTGGATCGGCATTCAGGCGACAAAAATGAACGCGCTGTTCGTGGCCAAAATTTTGCGGGAGATCGCTTTCCCGCAAGTGCTGGAGCGCGAACCCGGGAAAAAAGAGATTGCCGCTTTTTTGAAAAGCAACAAGAAAGTTTTGATGGTTTCCGGATGGGAACCGGGATGGTCCACCGACTATGACGCGATGCAATGCGCGGTTTTTTTTGGCGCCAAAGAAGTCATCTCCGCCAGTGACGCGCATTTTGTTTGCGACAAAGACCCGCGCAAATTTCCGGATGCCCGGCCGATCAAAGAACTCACGTGGCCGGAATACCAAAAATTGATTCCTTCAAAGTGGGTGCCCGGACTTTCCACGCCGGTGGACCCGATCGCGGCGCGTTTTGCCAAAAAGAACAAGCTCACGGTGAAAAAGATCAAGGGCAGCGACATTGAAAGTTTCCGCCGCGCCGTGGAAGGGGAAGATTTTGAGGGATCAGTCATTCACGATTAAAAGAACGGAGGAATGCCGATTATTATGGCCGAATCGCCGCAAAGCGAAATTCCCGCAGAATACAAAAACGGCGCTGTTGAATTTTTGGGTTGCAAAATAGACCTGTCTTTGCGGCCGCTGATCCCGCGCCCGGAAACCGAATTTTGGACGCGTCGCGCGATTGTTGATCTGGCGGGGCGCGGACGGAATGCCGAGCGCGTTTTGGATTTGTTTGCCGGTTCCGGATGCGTTGGCATCGCGGTTGCCAAAAATCTGCCCGCGGCAGCGGTTGATTTCGGCGATATTGACGCCGCGGCGGTGGAGCAGATAAAGATAAATTTAAAGATCAACCGCCTGTCCGGAGAACGCACGCGGGTTTTTCAAACCGATATTTTTGAAAACATTCCGCCGGGCGAATCCTATGATGCGATTTTGGCCAACCCTCCTTATGTTGCCGCGGCACGGAGCGGGGAAGTGCAAAAATCGGTGCTTGAATGGGAACCGCGGCACGCGCTTTTTGCCGGTGCCGACGGAATGGAAATCATCAAAAAGTTTTTGCGCCGGGCGGGCGATTTTTTGCGGCCCGGAGGAATCATATATCTTGAATTTGACACATTCCAAAAAATCAGTATAATAAAAGCACTGAAAGGTCTTGGTTACGGATCGTTTGGGTTTCATAAAGACCAATTTCAAAAATGGCGTTTTATCAGAATCAAAAAATAAAAAAGACCAAAAAGGTGATTTTGCTGGAAAGCGATTCGCACCACATTGCGATGTACCGCCGGATGTTTCAGAATGCGGCCTTTGAGGTTGATTTGGCGCGGACACGCGAAGAAATGCTGGAAGAATTGCGCGAAATCCGAAACGGCGAAGCGCAAAAGCCCGACTTGGTGCTGATGGATTTTGTTCTGGCCGACGGTTACGGCACGGAAGTTCTGCGCGCCATCAAAAAAAGCCATTTCACCCGCGATATTCCGGTGTTTGCGGTGACGAATTTCCAAAATCCCGATATGGAAAGAGAAATGAAAAGATCGGGAATCTTTCCGGACAAATATATGGTGAAGACCCACCACACTCCCGCCGAACTGGTGAATGAAATGGAAAATTATCTGGAACAGAGGCCGGCCGGATCGGATCGGCCAAAAACGAATTTGGCCTAGTGTGGCACTAGGACTTTTTGTCGGATTTCCGCCGCCCGTTTATGGGCGGTTTTTGGTTTGAAAAATTGGCCGGCCTGTGGATAACCGGCTGTTTTTAGCTTTATTTTGCCTGATTTGACATTGGGAATCTATGGGTTTAAAGTATGTATATGTGGGGGATTGTGTTGATTGGTGGAAAAATGTGGATAACTTTGCATTATCATGTTCATCGGCGAATATACCTATTCCATTGACGAAAAGAAGCGCTTGGCCGTGCCGCCCAAATTTCGCGCCAAATTGAAGAAGGGGGCGGTGATTACCCGCGGGCTGGACAATTGTCTGTTTTTATATTCCCGCGAAGAATGGGAGAAGCTGGCCCAAAAATTGAGCCAGATGCCGCTGTCCCGCGCCGATGCGCGGGGATTCGCGCGGATTATGCTGTCGGGCGCCATGGAAGTTGATTTTGACAATCTGGGGCGGATTTTGGTGCCGGACTATTTGAAAGATTATGCCAAATTGAAAAAAAAGGCGGTGGTGGCCGGGTTATACAGCCGCGTGGAAATTTGGGACGAAGAAGAGTGGAAAATCTACAAAGTAAAAATGGAAAAAGAGGCCGGCGATATCGCCGAAAGATTGAACGAATTGGGAGTCTGAAATATTAATAAATTTTCAATTTTCAATTTTCAGTTTCCAATGAATGATCAATTTGCCAATTAGCCAAACAGAAATGCCGGATTTCGTTTGGGAATTGTTACATTGAAAATTCAATGAAAATTGAAAAATGAAAATTGAAAACTGAAAATTGCGTGCATATTCCGGTTTTGCTAAATGAAACGATTGCGGCGCTGAACCCCAAGCCTAACGTAAATTTTATTGATTGCACTTTCGGGCGGGGCGGGCACAGTTTGGCAATTTTGGAAAGAACCGCGCCCCGCGGCCGGATCTTGGCGATTGAACGGGACGCGGAAAGCTTGAATGCTCTGCCGCAAGAATTAAAGGAGCATCCGCGGATCGTCTTTGTTGGCGCTTCCTATGCCGATCTCGGCGAGATTGTCCGGGAAAAAGAGTTTGAAAATGTTGGCGGCGTTTTGTTTGATCTGGGGATGTCATCGTGGCATTTGGAGGAGAGCGGCAAAGGGTTTGCGTTTTCCCGGGATGAACCGCTGGATATGAGGTATGACCGGAAATCGCCGCTCACCGCCGCCGATGTTCTCAACCGTTTTTCCGCCGCCGAATTGCGGGACATTTTTCAGAATTACGGGCAAGAAAGAACGGCTAAAAAGATTGCTGCGGCGGTGGAAAGGGAAAGAAAAAAGAAAAAAATCGCCACTGCCGGACAGTTGGCCAAAATCATTAAAGGGGAAACGGGCGCCCGTCGGTGGCGCGCCGCCAGCGCCAGAATTTTTCAGGCGTTGAGAATCCAAGTCAATCGCGAATTTGAACATATTGAAAAAGGAATTCCGGCCGCGTTTGAAATTATCGGCGCCGGCGGCCGAATCGCGGTGATAACTTTTCATTCCGGAGAAGACCGGATTGTCAAAAACATTTTCAGGGACTTTTGCCGATCGGGGAAAGCAAAAACCGTTTATCCCAAGCCGATGGCGCCTTCCGAAGCCGAAATCAACCAAAATCCGCGCGCCCGTTCGGCAAAATTGCGGGTGCTGGAAAAAGTCTTGGCCGCGGAAGAACGTAATGTCAAACGATAATCAACATTATGAGCAGAAAAACAAAAATTCGGGCAAAAAACATCATTTTTAATTTTAAAGCCGCTTCTTCTTTTTTGATTTGCGTTTTGGTGGGCGCCGCGATTTTCCAGCTTAATTCCCATATCCACCAAAATTCATTGATCAACGATTTGGAAAAAGAGATTGTTGCCATCGCCGAAGAAAACAGCGCTTTGGAAGCCCGCCTTTCGCAATTGAACTCAATGGACGATTTTGACCGGTATCGCGTGGCGCAGGCGGAAAATTACGAAAAAGTTGATCTTGCTTCGGTGCGCTACATTCAAGTCCCGGGGGGATTTGCCAAAAGGTAAAAATCGCATTCTGCCATGATTGTCAAAAGAACGAAAAGCAAAACCCGCCACTGGCGGATTCATCTGGCGCTGTTTTTTTTACTGGCGGCGTGCGCGGGCGCGGTTGGGCGCTTATTTTATTTGCAGATCGTTCTCGGCGAGCGCTATCAGGTTCTGGCGCAAGGGTTTGAAGTTTTCGCCCGCGATAATCAGGATATTTCGCGCGGCGAGATTTTTTTTGCCGGCGGCCAGCCGTTGGCCATCAATAAGGATTTTTTCTATTGTTACGCGTCGCCGATGAAAATCAAGGACAAGGAGCAAGCGGTGCGCGCCGTTGCGGAGATTCTTGGTTTGGAAGAGCAGTCTTTGCGGGATAAATTTGAAAAAGAATCCCTTTACGCCTTCATCAAGGAAAAACTTGGCGATGCCGAAATTGAAGCGTTGGAAAAGGCGGCAATTGAAGGCATTTATGTTAAAAAGAAGAAAATGCGCTATTATCCGCAAGGCGAGGTGGGCGGCCAGCTGGCGGGATTTGTGGATGACGGCGGCACCGGCCGCTACGGATTGGAAGATTATTACAACGATAAATTATCCGCCGGAGAAAGCATTTTTCTCAACATTGACCATAATCTTCAATACCAGGCTCAGCGTCTGATCGCGCAGGCCAAAGAAGATCTCAACGCGGTTTCAGGCGAAGCGATCGTGGCAAATCCGAAAACCGGCGCGATTCTGGCAATGGCCGAAACTCCCAATTTTGATCCCAACGACTATAAACAGGTCGCCAAAGACGGGATTGACATTTTGAAAAACGACTCCTGCCAAACTTTGTTTGAGCCCGGTTCGGTTTTTAAGGCTATCACGATGGCCTCGGCGCTCAATGAAAAAAAAGTGACGCCGGAAACGGATTATGTTGATTCGGGAATGGTGAAGATCGGCGGCTGGCCGATTTACAATTACGGGCACCGCGCCTACGGCCGGCAGACGATGACGAACGTTTTGGAACATTCGGTGAACACCGGCGTGGTTTTCGCCCAAAGCCGGCTGGGGAACGAGCCGTTTGTTGAATATCTTGAAAAATTCGGTATTTTTGAACCCACCGGCATTGATCTGCCGGAAACTTTTTCGGCAAACGCCGAATTCAAAAAGGGTTATGCAATCAATTATGCGACGGCGTCGTTTGGGCAGGGGATTTGGATGACGTCAATCCAACTGATCCGCGCCTATTCGGCGCTGGCCAACGGCGGTGTTTTGATCCGTCCGTCGGTGGCAAAAACCGAGCGGGAGGAAACAACGGCCGCGCGGCCGGTGATTGATCCGGAAACTTCAAAAACGATCGCCAAAATGCTGGCCAGCGTGGTGGATAACGGTTTTGGCAAATCGGCAAAAATAGAGGGATATTCCATTGCCGGAAAAACCGGCACGGCGCAGATGGCATGGTCCACGCTCAACATCAACGAAAGAGGTTATTCCGACAAAACCACGCAAAGCTTCATCGGTTTTTTCCCGGCCGAAGACCCGCAATTCTTGATCTTGGTCAAATTGGTCGCTCCCGAAGCCAACACCGCCGAATATTCGTCTCTGCCCGTGTTCAAAGAGTTGGCGCAATACGCAATCTACCTCTCCCAGATTCCTCCTTCCGAAAAACCCGATGATAATGTCGTCCCCGCCGAAACGGAAACGGCGCAAACCCAATCGCGTTCCGGCGATTGAAAAAAACCCGCGTTTGGGCTACAATATCGCTGTTCGGGAATTTATCGGGCCCCATCGTCTAGTGGTCAGGACACTTGGTTCTCAGCCAAGGAACACCGGTTCGACTCCGGTTGGGGCCGCCTTCGCCAGCAA
>DAOSDI010000015.1:0-27222 GCA_035362275.1 Candidatus Pacearchaeota archaeon
GACCACTGGTTGATATTCAAAATACTTAGAATTTTTAAAAGTAAATACCTTGTCCGCGGTTGCTCCGTCCCAAATGCCGTTGCCGTTGTAATCCAGCGCCCAGACGCCATTGCCTTTGTAGTTGCCAATCTCGGTTTTGCCGTCGCCATTCCAGTCGCCGGTAACGGGCTGGTCGGCGGCGCTCCCAAAAGTAAATACCTTGTCCACGGTTGCTCCGTCCCAAATGCCGTTGCCGTTGTAATCCAGCGCCCAGACGCCATTGCCTTTGTAGTTGCCAATCTCGGTTTTGCCGTCGCCATTCCAGTCGCCAACAATCGGCAAATCGCCCGCGCCGCCAAAAGTTAATAATTTATCAATTGTTGCTCCGTCCCAAATGCCGTTGCCGTTGTAATCCAGCGCCCAGACGCCATTGCCTTTGTAGTTGCCAATCTCGGTTTTGCCGTCGCCATTCCAGTCGCCGGTGATCGATTTATCGGTAATCCCGCCAAACAATGATATTTTATCTACTGGCACTTGCCCTGACCACCGATTAACCACATTTTGATTGATCTGATGAAGCGCAACCGCATCCGCAGGAATTCGAGAATAATAATCCGCCGGTCCGTTAGTTCCATTTTTCATCTCGTCGCAATTCTTATATAAATAATAATCAAAATCAACGCTCCAATTACCGGTTGGTGGGTTAAATGCTAAACCATTTAACCCGGAAGCACTCACATCCCCATAGATAGAACGAAGAGCATAATCGCCGTCCGCCCGCCAAACCGAAGCAAACGCGCAGCTTTTCCCGGTGCAATCAGCACTGCCACTGGCACCCACGGCGCCCCCATAACCAAGCTCGTAAACCGGCGCAACCAGCTTTCCAACGCCATTCAGAGGAGTAGTATCATACAACAAAGTCATATGGCTTTCCGATGTTAATGGTGTCGCTCTTACTCCGCAACCACCCACAATTACAATAATACAGCCCTTGATAGGAATTTTTACCGGCAATTGAAAATTAGTATCTACGACCGTTTTCTTATTATCTGAATTTTTCAATATATACGATGCCAGCCATGTGTGATCCGGCAATGCCGCTTCGTTAAGCTCTGACCCGCTGGCCGGACAATTACCACTTGGAACATTTGCCGCCCAAACCAAAGATTGGGTAAAAATCGGTTCAGTGGGAGTCATTGATACATAGCCCGACAATCCTTTGAAATATACTTCCCCGGCGGGCAAGGGAAAAGAATAAACAACACCCTTGCAATAAGGTTCATTAACCGTTGTTTGCGCCGTAAGATCAATACTTCCTTCCGCCGCAAAAATACCGGAAGCTAAAAAAATCCCCGCCAAAACTATTGCAACATTTAAAAAATATTTTTTCATAAATTAAACTACGCACATTATAAATTCCTTGAAAACCTTAATTATATCGTATAATGAAATCAGGCAATAAACCAACTACGATATGCTGGAAACCATTACCGGAAAATACACCATCAAACAAATATTTAAGGACAACTGGGAAAGGTTTTTCCGGAAAAATGAACCTCTCATTTGTTCCGCCGTCAAAGAAAATGCGGAAAGGGAAAACCAATGCAAAACACAATCACCTTCCGCAGCACTTCTTGTATTTCTTGCCGCTGCCGCACGGGCAGGGAGCGTTGCGATTGGTACCGGCATATTTAGCGGCACCGGCGTTGGCCGCCGCGGATCTTTGCGGAGCGGATTGGGATGCCGCCGGCGCGTTTTTATTTACCGTGACATTGAGCAAATTTTGCAGGATGTTGGCGTCCACGGTTTCCAGCAAAACCCGAAACTGGCGGTTGGCTTCGCTTTTATATTCCACCAGCGGATCGCGTTGGCCATAGGCCCGCAAGCGCGTGGCGTCGCGCACATTGTCCATCAATTCCAGATGCTCTTGCCAGAAAAAATCAATCGTGCGCAGGGCAATGAACCGGCCGGCTTGCAGCATTGCTTCCCGCCCGTTTTCCTCTTCCCGTTTTTCATATTGCTCTTGCGCATTCCCCTTTTGCGCCAAATCCAAAACGAAAACGCGAAAACTTTCGTCGTCTTGCGCCAAAATTTCGTCCCTTTTTTTGTAGATCGCTTCGCGCTGTTTGTTTAAAACGCCGTCATAATCCAGCAAATGCTTGCGTATGTCAAAATGCGACCCTTCAATTTTGGTCTGCGCCTCCTCAATGCGTTTGGAAACCATCCCCGACTCAATGGGCATATCGTCGGGAACTTTCAGCATCTCCATCAATTTTTTCATCGTGTCGCCCGCAAAAATCCGCGCCAGATCGTCCTCGGTGGAAATGAAAAACTGCGTCGTGC
The DNA here is from genome assembly GCA_035362275.1 of Candidatus Pacearchaeota archaeon. Taxonomy (GTDB): domain Bacteria; phylum Patescibacteriota; class Minisyncoccia; order Minisyncoccales; family UBA5738; genus UBA5738. The sequence goes on from DAOSDI010000015.1 coordinate 2,323, forward strand.
CCGGATCTCCCTGCCGGCCGCCGCGCCCGCGCAACTGATTGTCAATCCGCCGCGCTTCGTGCCGCTCGGTGCCGATGATAAACAGCCCGCCGGCAGAACGCACCTTCTCGGCCTCTCCGGCGTCGGGAGGATTGCCGCCCAAAATAATGTCCACGCCGCGCCCCGCCATATTGGTGGCGATGGTCACCGCCCCGGAACGGCCGGCCTGCGCGATGATTTCTCCTTCCCGTTCGTGGTTTTTGGCATTCAAAATTTCGTGCTTCACGCCTTCCCGCGCCAACAACATTCCCAAATACTCGTTTTTCTCCACCGATCGGGTGCCCACCAGCACCGGCTGGCCGGCCCGGTGCCGTTCCTTGATTTCGGCCACCACCGCCTTGAATTTGGCGGTTTCGGTCTTGTATATCCGGTCCGGCAGATCAACGCGGACTTGCGGCTTGTTGGTGGGAACCGGCACGCAATCCAAATTGTAGACCTTGTCAAATTCCTCGGCGGAAGTCATTGCCGTTCCCGTCATTCCCGCCAGTTTTTTATACATCCGAAAAAGGTTTTGGAAAGTAATTGACGCCAGCGTCAGCGATTCGGCCTGCACTGCCACTTCCTCTTTTGCCTCAATCGCCTGATGCAAGCCGCCGGACCAGCGGCGGCCGGGCATCAGCCGTCCCGTAAATTCATCAATAATCACGATTTGCCCGTCTTTAACCACATAATCGCGGTCTTTCCGGTAAAGCGCCTGCGCCCGCAAAGCCTGTTCCAAATGATGCAGGTATTTAACGCCTTTTTCTTCATAGATGTTGTCCATCCCCATTATTTTTTCCACCTTGGCGATACCTTCTTCGGTCAAAGTCGCGGCACGGTCTTTTTCGTCAATATTGTAATCGGTTTGCGCCGACAGGCGCGGAATGATGCGGGCAAAATCCCGGTACCACTTGGAGCTTTCCTGATCCGGCGCCGAAATAATCAGCGGCGTGCGCGCTTCATCAATCAAGATTGAGTCCACTTCGTCAACAATGGCAAAATTGAATCCCCGCTGGACCTTGTCTTCCAAACGATAGGCCATATTGTCGCGCAAATAGTCAAACCCGAATTCGTTGTTGGTGCCATAGGTAATATCGGCCGCATAGGCCTCTTTGCGCGAACAAGGACGCAAAAAATCCTGCGACACCCGGAAAGACCCCAACCGGTCGCGGATGGCATCTTCGGATTCGTCGGCCTTCTTGTATTGCGGATCATATAAAAACGACTGGTCGTGGTTGATGCACGCGGTTGACAATCCCAGCGCGTAATAAACCTGCCCCATCCACACGCAATCGCGGCGCGCCAAATAATCATTGACCGTCACCAAATGGACGCCCTCGCCCGACAGTGCGTTCAAATAGACCGGCGCGGTGGCGGTCAAAGTTTTGCCTTCGCCGGTTTTCATTTCGGCGATCTTCCCCTGATGCAAAACGATGCCGCCGATGACCTGCACGTCAAAGTGGCGCTGGCCCAAAGTGCGGCGCGCCGCTTCGCGGGTTGCCGCGAACGCTTCCGGCAACAGATCGTCGGGCGCTTCCCCTTTTTCCAACCGCTCTTTGAATCCGGCAGTCTTTGATTTCAATTCTTCATCATCCAATCCCCGAAAATCACTCTCCAAAGAATTGATCTTTTCCGCCAGCGGCTTGAGTTTTTTGAAATAATTTTTGTTTTCGTCGCCGAAAATCCGAGTAAGCAGAGACATAATTTTCAATTTTCAATTTTCATTGAGTTGCCAATAAACCAATTTCCAAACAGAACGACACCGATAAAAATTGGCAGAAAATTGAATATTCCGCGATCTTTTTTAATCGCTTCCTATTGTAGCCGAATTTATAAAAAAAGAAAGGGGCTTAAAACGGCCCCTGCGGACAATCGTCATTCTCGCGCTCAATGGCGCGCACAAAGAAAGCCCCAAAATTTCCCCCGCGATCGCCCGGAGGAAGATCCCCCGGACAATCTTTGTCCGCCATCATCTCACCTCCTTTTCTTTTTATATGCTAATTAATGGATACCTTACTTGCGGGTTTTGTCAAGGAGTTTTTCTTTGAAGTCGGTGATTTGGCGCTGAAGATCGTCGCGGGCGCCGACAATCGCTTTTTCAATGTCGTCGGCGCTCACGCCGGCGCGCAGTTTGTTCCGGTGAAAAGTTATCAAAACCTCGGCGCGGAAAATATTGCCCTTGCGCTGGCCGGCAGTGGTTTTTCCCAGCTCAATGGCCGCGTCGATTTTTGATTTGAGCCCCGGCGCGTCCTCGGTTTGGAAAAAATCAAAATATTTTTTCAGCGAAGAAATTTTTTCTTCGGCAAATTTACGCAAAGACGGCGTGAGCTCAAAATTTTTGGTTTTGACGATAATGTTCATTTTTTTAAATTTTAAAAAATGGAAAAACAGCAATTGAAACCGCGCGGATAAAATTAGTTCCAAAAACAACAAAAGGATATTCTTTTGAAATATGCCTTTTGCTGTTTGAACGCTTTAATTATCGGTTGCAAACTTTCTTCTTGCTCTTGCGCGCCTTGATCTTGTTTTCTTTTGACGGGCGCGATTTCTTCTGTTTCGGAACTACCGGCATAAATTTTTAATTAAAGCTTTTTTTGTTTTCCTCCCGAAGCGCAAAAACTACCTCTTCTTTTTCTTTGCCGCGGGCTTCTTTTTCGCGACTGCCTTCTTCTTCGGCGCGGCTTTTTTCTTGGTTGCCATTTTTTTTATTTTTTATTTTTAAGATTCTTTTGATCTCTTCGACCGTTTGAAATTTGCCCGCGAAATTTTTGTCAAAAAAATTTTCGCGGCGTTCGCTACTTTCATTTTTTCACGCAAAAAAACTTTGTCAAGTGTGGAAAACTAATGCACGAAAATTTTTTAAAAAATTTTCGCAATTTTCAATTTCCAATTTTCAATTTCCAAACAAAATACAAAAAATCCGCGCCAAGCACCGCGGATTTTTTCTTTTCGTTTTGTATTTTTTACGTTTTTTACTTTTCATTTTTCGTTTTACTCTTTTGCTTTGCGCTCTCAGGCTTCCACGATTTCAATTTCTTCTTTCAAATCAACGGCAAATTTTTCTTTGGCGGCGATCTTAATTTGAGCGATTAATTCCAAAACATCGCTTGCCTTGGCATTGCCGCGATTAACAATGAAGTTGGCGTGCTTTTCCGAAATTTGCGCCCCGCCGGCCGATCTCCCCTTCAAACCGCAGTCTTCAATGATCTTTGCGGCAAAAAAGCCCTCCGGGTTTTTAAATACCGACCCCGCCGAGGGAAAATCCAACGGCTGGGAAACCCGTTTTTTTTCGGCGCATTCCTTGACCTTTGCCGCAATTTCGTCCGCGTTTCCCTTTTCCAAAATAAATTTCGCCGCGGTGATCACCAAATTTTTGTTTCGTTTGAAAATGCTTTCGCGATAACCGAAGGCACAATCTTCTTTTCCGATGATCGCCGGCGCAACGCCTTTGCCGGAAATCTCCAGCGCCCGCATCCGCGAAACCGATGCCCCAATCTCGCGGCCGAACGCTCCCGCGTTGCCGCGAACCGCGCCGCCCACCGTTCCGGGGATGCCGGCGGCCCATTCCATCCCCGCCAAAGAATTATCAAGCGCGAATCTCACCAGCGCCGCCAGCGGCGCCCCGGCGCCCGCCAAAACCACCGCGCGGTTTTCTTTTTCTTCGGCAATTTTTATAAAATTGTTGGCAAGCTTCAACACCAATCCGTCAAAACCGCGATCGGGAAAAAGAACATTGCTACCGCCTCCCAAGATCATCATTTTGAAACGATTTTCTTTGGCGATTTCAATGCCGGCGATGATTTCCCGCTCGTCGGCGGCCAAAAACAAAACCCGCGCCGGCCCGCCGATGCGATAGGTGCAGTGATTCGCCAACCGTTCGTTTTTTTTGATCATGATCGTCGCATTTCCAGCGACTTGATATAGGGCAAAAACAATTTAACCCGCTTAATACCGCTATCATCCGTTAAAAACGGCTTCACATCTTCGGCCATTGTTTCAAAATCAAAATCCGCGGTTTTGGATAACAACATTTTCTTAAGATCGCTTCCGTTTTTCACGCCCAGTTTAGCGTTTAAATATTCATAATTCGGCATCGTTCGCGACAAAAGAAAAACAATATCGTAAAAGTCGCGCCCCTTAGTTCGTTTGCGATTCAACGCAGCATATATTTTTTGCGCCAAAATAATATCAACGGGTGTTGCGTATATTTGAGTGAACACATCAAATTTATTGATATTTTTCAGCTCCCTGTCATACCCGAATAAATGCGGTGCGGTATCAACCTGAATCACAATTTTTTCTTGGCGCAAATTGGACAATTTATTATCAAAAAGAACTTCGGGTAATTTTATATAGCAACGATAAGCCCCTTTAAAAACGCTTTTCATTTCAACCTGATATCCTTGTTTTATCAAATTAACGCGAATCTCGTTGGCAAGCCCGACAAAATCTTTTTCCGTGAGATTGAAATTGTCAAAGTCCAAATCTTCCGAAAAGCGGGAGCTCCCATAAACAATACGCAACGCAGTTCCGCCCAAAAAAGACATCTTCTGCCCCGCCTTGGAATTAAAAATGATTTCCAATGTTTTATATTGCAAATACTCGCGCAAAATATTGCGCTTGAATTTTCTTTCCGGTTTGGAATAATATTCCGTTATTTGCGACAGATTAAGCATTGAAATATTTAATAAATTTCTTGGCGCGGACGGTTAGGGCTTTATTTCCAAACGCCATCAGATATTTTTCCCACTTTTTCATATCCGCCCTTTCTTTGAATTCATCGTAATTAAATCTCATTCCTTGAAAATCTTCATTTTCTTTGATTTTTGGTTTTAAATAAAGATAATCAAGCAACGCTTTTTCAATTCCCGCGATGGCATACAAATAATCGTTTTGCTGGCGCAATTCATAACCGAACATTAATTCCGGCTTGATATGCCGATAGGAAAAATTCCCGATCCCGGTTTTAAAAGAAGCGGTTTTTTGCGAGGTAACGCAAGTTATTTCATAAACCATTTCCGGAATCAAATTATATTGCGACAATCCCATTTCCAGCGAAACATAGGATGGCGCGTAAATTTTATTGGCAATCAAAAACAAGCCGGACTCATTGATTTCAAGATCGGAAAAAATATACCATCCCTTGCGGATCTTTTTAAGATACTTTTTCTTTTGCCATTCATTAAGCCGTCGCAAATCAAAATCGGGATCATTCTTGCGAATATCGGTTAAACTGAAAATTTTAAACCCCTTTAGCTTTTCCTTGAATTCAATAAATCGCATAACATCTCTTTATATTTCCGTAACGTCCGTTTTTTAACATATTTCGGAAATATATTGTCATTTTATCGCCATTTTTGCCTCTTGTCAACGCAAATCAAAACTCTGAACCGAAAACGGCGTATCGCATCATTCGTTATTGCCGGTTCTCGCGGATTTTTTGAATCTCTTCCATAATTGCCCGGGACTGGGCGTTGTCCGGATAAAGATCATAAGCTTGCCGCGCCAATTCTTCGGCGCCGGCAAGATTATTTTCATAGAGCTTCATCTGCGCCAATTCCCAATAGGGCTGTTGATTGCGCGGCGAAAGCGATCGGGCGCTCTCCAACGCTTCAATCGCCGCCGGAATTTTGGCGCGATCAAATACGCTCCATTGGCGGTAGAGCCGCCCCAATTCCAAACGAGAGGCAAAATCAAATTCGCCCGCCGACGCGCTTTTTGCCAGTTCCCGCGCGAAGAATTCAAAATTGCGGCTGATCTCTTCGGCCGGGATCCCTCTGCGGCGCGCCTTTTCAATAAATTCTTTGTTTTCGGACGCATTGAGCCATTGGCGGGCAAAAAACAGCCGGACCTGGCGGATTCCCAGCGGCGACGCCTCCAGCGCTCTTTGATGCAAGTCAAGTTTGGCAACGGAAAAGAACGGCTCCCTTGACGCGCCGATCGCGCCAGCGGCCGCCGACCACGGCGACAGAACAAACGCCGCAAAACAGATCGCGGCGGCAATAGCAATCCCCGCCATAATGCGCCCGTCAAGCGGCCGCGAAAGGGTCTTCGGTTTTTGGCCGCCTTGATCAAAATTCGCCGCGATAAAACTCAAGCACAAAAACAGCATCAGATGGCTCGCCGGCATATCAAACACCGTCAAGTTTTGGACAAAATACGCGGCAAACAGCGCCGGGAAAACCGCGGCGGCAGGAATGCCGTTTTGCCGGCGGCGGCTTTGCCACAAAACAAACAGCGCCGCGGCGAAAACCGCCAAATAAGCGGCCAACCCCGCGATGCCGGTCTCGGCCAAAGTGTCAAACACGATATTATGCGCGCGATCATACCAAGTCTCGCCGCCGCAGGCGGACGAACCCAGACAAGGATTGTAATGGCGGGCGAAAACCAAGCCGAAATTTTCCGGCCCCCAGCCAAAAACCGGCCGTTCCGAAAACCCGCGCCAGGCAATCTCCCAAACCGCCAAACGGCTACCGATGGTGCTTTCCCCAAATTTTTCCGCCATTTGCTCGTGAATCAAATTCCCCGGCTTTATGGCAAAAAGCAAAAACGCCAGCGATGCCATCATTCCCGCGGCCGCCAAAAAACATCCGATGATTTTAAAAATCCGCTTCTTGTGCATCGCAAGCCAAATAGTTCCCGCCAGCGCCAGCCCGCCCAGGAAAGATATTTTGGCCGCGCGGGCGCCGGAATTGAAAATATCTTTTATTATTCCCGCCTCCGGCAAAACGAAACCGCCCGAAATAACCCCCGCCCACAATTGCGTTCCCTGGACAAGCAGGCAAAACGCCAGCGCGGCAAAAACAATTCCCGCGGCCGCCGCTCTCCGGCCGGCGCCGGCATTTTTCTCGGACCAAAAAAGATAAAGCGCGATAAAAACATTAAACAAAAGATAAGTTCCCAAAAACGAATCATTGCCCAAAAATCCGCCGCCGCGGGCGGCGGCGGACTGGTCAAAAAGCGCCCGCAAACCGACCGCCAGCGCCACCGCGACGGATGCGAAAAAAACATTGCGCCAATCGCGCGGCTCCAGCACTGAAACGGCGGCAACCATAAATCCGGCCAAATGGCAAAACATCAGCACCCCGCCCATCCTTTCAAAGGTGGACCAAAAACTCGCGGAAAAATCCGCGCCCAAAATTGCCGACAAAAACAAAACCCCCAAATAAGCAAGCACGGCGGCCACCACCGGATTTTTGAAATTCGGACGATAACGCTGCCAATGCCATGCCAAAACCAGCCATGGAAAAAATGCCAACTGGGCACAAGCCATAAACCACAATCCCTTTGACGCCACGAAGGGAAAATAGAGATCAAAGTCCACGATCACCGGCGTCAGCAACGCCGCAAAGATTCCGATTTTGGCCAAAAGCGCCCAAATTCCGCCCTCGTTCTTGATCATTGATTTTTGGTATTAGACCACCAATCTTTGGCCAGCGCCGCGAAAATTCCGGCAAAAAGGCCCAGAATCAATCCCAGCGAAACATTCAGTCCGCGATTGGGCTTCACCGGCGTTTCGGGCGCCGTCGGCGCGAGAACAACGGCGGTGCCGTTAAGATGCGACAGCGCGAATTTCGATTCAAGAACAAGATTTTCAAGTTTGCCGGAAGCCAAATATCTTTCGGTGGAACAGCTTCTGTCTGCGGAATATTGAAAACTGTTTTTAATTTCTTTAGCGTTCGCTTCATAATTCTTGATCTGGTCTTCAATTATTTGCCGGCGCGCGGCAATCATCTTTTCGTGTTCGGCAATAACTGCTTGCGCGATTTCCGAAAGGACGTCTTTTGCCGCCGAAGAATCGGCACACTCCGCGGTAACGGCAATGATATTACTCCCCGAAGCGGCGGCGGTTTTCAGAACACAAGAAGATTTATCGTTTGTACCGTAGGCACCCTGTTCAATTTTGTCTTTCAGCTGAGCGACATCAGCCAACGACACTGCCTTGCCGGCGGACATTTCAAACGATCCCACTTCAATCTTCGTTTGTGCGCGGTAAATCCGGGGCAAAACGGCATTGGCAACCAGCGCCGCCGTCAATCCCGCCGCCGCGCAAAAAATAATAATCTTCTTTTTTCGGATCAAAACATTAAAAACGTCGCGCAGATCGATTTCTTCATATTCGGAAACGCTCCTTGAATATTGATTTTCTTTTTCCATAATTTTTAAAATTATCGTTAGCTATTTTCGTTATTGCAAAACTCCGGCACCAAGGATCGCAATTTTGAAATAACTTGAGATTGTTTTTCCGGCATTTGCGCGGCATTTTTCAGGCTTTCCAAATTTTCCGCCAAAGATCGCTCATCCGCCGCCGCCAGCTTGGCAATAAAAATTTTCTCACTTTGAGTGGCCCCCACCACTTCGTTGCCGGCCATCAATTCCTCAAAAAGTTTTTCTCCGGGGCGAATCCCGATATAAACGATGGGCATATCAATATCGGGCTTGAATCCCGACAACTTGATCATCTCTTTGGCCAAATCAACGATTTTCACGGGCCTGCCCATGTCCAAAACGAACACTTCCCCTCCCTTCCCCAGCGCCCCCGCCTGCATCACCAACAAACAAGCTTCCGAAGTGAGCATAAAATAGCGTTTCATTTCCGGATGAGTCACTTCCACCGGCCCTCCCCGGCGAATCTGTTCGCGAAAAATCGGAATCACACTGCCGCGGCTTCCCAGAACATTACCAAACCTCACCGACACGAATTTGGTTTTTCCGGCGTCATTGGCCGCCTGGCAAATCATCTCGCCGATCCGCTTGGTGGCACCCATCACCGAAGTCGGATTGATCGCCTTATCGGTGGAAATGAAAATAAAGTTTTGCGCGCCGGCGGCAATCGCCGCATCGGCAAGATTTTTGGTGCCGAAAACATTGTTGCGCACCGCTTCGCCGGGGTTTTGCTCCATCAGCGGCACATGCTTGTAGGCCGCCGCGTGGAAAATGATCTGCGGGCCGATTTCCGAAAAAACTTCTTCCATCCGGCGCACATTTTGAATGTCGGCAACGAATTCTTTGATCGGCAAGTCCGCAAAATGCTTTTTTAACTCGTTGCCGATATTGAAAATTCCGGTTTCGTCCTGATCCAAAACCGTTAATTCCGCCGGTTTGAATTTGGCCGTCTGGCGGCACAATTCCGATCCAATTGATCCCGCCGCGCCGGTGATCAAAATTTTTTTGCCGGTGATGAATTTCCCGATTGCGTCCATGTCCAGCGACACCTTGTCCCGTTCCAACAAATCCTCCACCTCCACCCGGCGCACGTTCGCCAACGAGAATTTTCCGTCAATAATGTCGGCCAGCGGCGGCACGATCCTGATTTTTTTGAGGCCGGCATCTTTGGCCAAACGCACCGCTTCTCTCACGGACTTTGACCCCGGGGGCAGAGCGATGATCAGCTCGTCAATATTATGCCGCGAAATAATTTCGGGGATTTGCGCAATCTTTCCCAAAACTTTCGCCCCGTGGATGATGCTTCCCTGCCGGGAATCGTTGTTGTCAACAAACCCCGCGGCAAAATAACGGTCTGCGGCGGAATTTTGGACACTGCGTAAAAGCTGTTCTCCCGCATCGCCCGCGCCGGCGATTAAAACGCGCACGATCCCCTCGCCGTTTTTCCGGCGAAAAAAATAAAAATAAATTCTTTTGGCAAAGCGGACCCCGCCGCAAAGGATAAAAACAAAAAACGCCGCAATAAAGATCGTGGAACGGGGAAACCCCGAGAAGAAGGTAAAATCCCGAAAAAGATACAGAACGGCGGTTTGCAACAAAAATCCCAATCCGACCGCCCGCGCCAGCGCGATCAATTCGCTGGCGCTCACATAGGACCACGAGAAAGAATAAAGCCGATGCGCCGCCAGCGCCGGCAGATAGAATATCCAGCCGATCAAAACCAGCCGCGCAATGATTTCAGAATATTGGCCGGGAACGGCAGCCTCAAAGCGGATCATAAACGCCAGCCAAACCGAAAGCGCGACCAACACCGCGTCGGCAACAAAAAACGCCGCCTTCTTGTTCTTTGCCAAAATCCGGATAATTTCCATAAAATTACTCCTTTCTTTGTGGTATTATTTGGCGCCCTTCCTCGCTACCGGTAAAAAATATTCCCGCACGCACTTGATTACATAATCAACCTCGGCGTCGGTAAGCTCCGGGTAAATCGGCAAACGCACCAATTCTTTGGCAATTTTCTCGGTTACCGGCAAATTAAAGCGATCCAGTCCCAGTCCGGGCATTTTGTGATTGGGTACCGTATCGCGAACCAAAAGCTCCACGTTCCGATCTTGCATATATTTCTTGAATTTCCAAATATTGCCGACCTTAATGATATATTCCTGATAAATCTGCTCCGGCTGTTGCGTCGGCAGAACCACGGGCAGTCCCGTCAGTCCTTTGTTATATTTTTCGGCAATTTGGCGGCGGCGCTTAAGCATTTGAGGATAATATTTTATTTTAATGTTCAATAATGCGGCCTGGATATTATCCAAACGCGAATTATAGCCCCACCCCATTATTTTGGGCGCCTTGGGCTGATGCCCCAACAACGCGTTTTGCGTGATATTATAGTGATTGCGCAAAAGCAAAATTTTTTCGTAAATTTTTTTGTCGTTGGTAATAATGCCTCCCGCGTCGCCGGCGCAACCCAATGTTTTTGGAGAAATAAAACTGAAACAAGCCGCATGGCCGAAACTGCCCGCAGGCTTGCCTTCAAAATGCGCCCCCAGCGCCTGGCAAGCGTCTTCCGCCACCCAGAGATTGTGTTTTTTGGCAATCGCCATTATCCGCAGCATATCGCACACTTTGCCCGATAAATGCACCGGCACAATGCCCACGGTTTTTTCGGTAATGGCCGCCTCAATTTGGTCAACATTCATCAAACCGTCCTCGCCCACATCAATCAATATCGGCTTGGCGCCCAAATGAACAATCTCTTCAATGGAAGCGATAAATGTATGCCCCACGGTAATCACCTCGTCTCCCGGACCGCATCCCAGCGCCTTGTAAGCGATTTTAAGCGCATCGGTGCCGGAGTTGACGCCCGCCGCATATTTGACTCCGCAAAAATCCGCCAAATTTTTTTCAAACCGCGCCACATCCTCGCGCAAAATAAAATCCCCTTTTGAAAAACACCTATCCAGCGCTTTCATCATCTGCGCCTTATGCGCCTGATAATACCGCCGATAGCTTGAATTGATAAAATCCACCTTCATAGTTTATTTTTAATTATTTCGTATTATTTACGATTATATTCTATTTATTCTCAAAAATCCACTTGACAAAATCAAAAACTATGCGCGTATAAAAAAAGCCGTTCGTTTCCTACTTGGCATTTAACTTTTATATGCGTCTAGTAATATTTGACGCATTTTTTCTCCCATTGCCGCATCATCCATCTTTATCGCGGTTATTTGCCTGTCTCCTTCAATCCTGCCAACAACCACCCAATCAATCTTGCCCGTCGCCGCCAAACGATAAATTTCATCATAATCCTGCACATCGAATGGCCGAATCTCTGAATATTTTTCGGCCAAAACACTTTCCATCTGCTCAAGGTCCAGAAGAAGATTGGCGTATTCTTCAATTATGCGCCTCCGAACTCTGTTCCCGACATCAACATCGTTGATCTTAATCGCGACAAATTGTTCGCCAGGCTGCATATCGGCGCTAACCCGCTTGATCATGAAATCAAGCTTTCCAGAAAGCGCAAGTTGAGCCACCCGATGATAATCATAGGCTTTGAAAATCAGACCTCTTTCGCAAAGGCCCAGCGTAACATGAATTCTTGCCTCTTCTATCTCGGGATACACACCAAAAACCATGGGGATATTGTTGAGAAATTTCCAAATATTGCCTCGTTCAACTAATCTTAACTCTTTTTCGCGATAGGCGTTTTGCAAAAATCCCTCTCCGATAATATATAACGTCTCGCCGTCTTTTACTTCAACGCCTTTTATTTTTTCTTCACTAAATCGGCGTTGAAACGCCATAAATCGCGGCAAGTTCGCCACCGCGTCGCTTGCTACGACCAACGCAGCCCTTAAACTTCTATCCCTAATCAATGTTTCCAAAAATATCCAAAATCTTTCCCAACCGCTCTTTTCCAACGGCAATTCTTGTTCAATATACGATACAACATCTCCGATTTCAAAAGGCTTATGATCAGTCGTCTTGTCGCCCATAACAATTCGCCTCTTCCTTATAAATTATAAAATGTGCGAACTAATAACACCATTTAAACATATAAAACCAAATCTGTCAAATTTGGATTGGGCGGTACGCCAATCAAAAAATCCCGCCTAGTGGCGGGATTTTTGTGGATCGGGTTGGTTTATAGGCCGGCGAAAGTTTTATAGTTTTCTTTGGTGATCATTTCCACTTTGGCATCCGGATAAGCCCGCGAAAATGCCACCGGAACTTTGCCGGGCCGCGACTTCCATTTGAATTCGTAACCGGCCAATTCGCCGCCGCGATCTTCAATCAAATCGATCTCTTGCTGCTGCAAAGTGCGCCAAAAATACATATTGGCGGCACGGCTGATGTTGCCATTGTGTTTTACGCGTTCGCTGATCATAAAATTTTCCCAAAGCGCGCCCGCATCTTGGCGCAAATCAACGGGATTTAAATTGTTGATCAACGCGTTTCGGATGCCGTTGTCAAAAAAATAAATCTTGCGATTGCTTTTGATTTCGTCGCGCAAATTCCTGGAAAAAGAAGGCAAACGAAAAACAATAAAGGCCTTTTCAAGGATTTGAATATAATTGGCCACAGTTATTTTATTGACTTCAATCAATGACGAGATTTCGTTATATGAAACCTCATTGCCAACCTGAAGCGCCAGCGCTTGCAATAATTTTTCCACGACTTCCGAATTTTTAATACCTTGATATTCTAACGCGTCTTTGTAAACATAACTTTTCGCCAACTCCCGCAACGATTCGGATTTGCCTTTATCGCTTTCAAAAATAACCCCCGGATACATACCAAAAACCATTCTGTTTTCCAAGATTCGATTGAATTCAATTTCCGAATAATAATTTTTCAATTCCGCCAGCGAAAAAGGATATAAATAAAATTCTTTTTTGCGGCCGGTCAAGGGCTCAAAAATTTGGTTTGACAAATCAAATGACGACGAGCCGGTGGCAATAATTTGCATTTTCGGATAATTGTCAGCCAAAAGTTTCAAAGTCAAACCGATATTTTTCACCCGCTGGGCTTCGTCCAAAACCACGAGTTTGCTGTCGCCTAAAAATAATTTCAATTCGGTTGAGGTTTTATCGGTTAACGCTTGACAAATATCCGGCTCGTCGCAATTGAAATACGCGCTTTTTATTTCTTGCCGGTTTTGCAAAATAAGTTTGGCCAAAGTGGTTTTGCCCACTTGCCGCGGCCCATAGATCACAACAATTTTACCCTTAAAAAGGGCATCCTCCACTTGCGGTTGGATTTTTCTTTGAATTATCATATAATTTCGTCATTACACTGACTAAATTATATATTAATTTGGTCATTTGTCAATCCCCTAACCAATTTATATACTAATTTGGCCATTTTAATGTCCAAATTTATACATAATCCGGCTATCGAAAACTATGATCCAATCCATGGCTTCTCCTTATAACCTGATATAGCAAGGATTTGGCGAGGCGTAAGATTCCATGATGATGCCTTTCACTTCTTCGGGTTTTTCGGCCAGATAGGTTTTAAAATTCGGCAAGTGTTTGAACACCCGGAATTCTTCATCATCAACGATGAGATTATGGGAAAATCCCAGAAATTTGTATTTTTCGCTCCCCTTCACACCCACAATCTTCACATTGGCGTGATGCAAGCACACCGCATTACGCACCGCTTCATATGGCCGGAAAGCGACAAAGTTAATCATACTGTAAATATAGGGTTTCAAACCCCCCAACGCCATCCCCGCGGCAATCGTCATCGCGCTTTGTTCGGTAACGCCCAGATTAAAAAAACGATCGGGAAATTTCTTTTGAAATTCTTCAATATAGTTAAAACCCACATCAGGAATCACCAAGACGATTTTTTCGTCATTTTGGGCCAAATCAATCAGCGCATCAATAAATTCCCGGCGCGTGTCTTGTTGTTGGATTATTTCAGCCATTGATTTTTAATTCATTAAGCGCCGCTTGATATTCCTGCTCGGACGGCGCTTTATAATGGTATAAATTCTGCCCTTGCATAAAGCTCACGCCTTTGCCTTTGATGGTTTTGGCAATGGCGATCGTTGGCTTTCCCGCCGCCGGATTGCTGATGACTTTTTCGATTTCTTCGAAATTATGGCCGTCAATTTCGCAAACATTCCAGCCGAACGCCCGCCATTTATCGTCCAGCGGCTCGATATTCAAAATTTCGTCCACGCCGCCCATGGCCTGCAAGCCATTGCTGTCAACAAACACCAAAAGATTGTCCAAACCGTGCTGGCGCGCGATCAACGCCGATTCCCAGGTAGTGCCGATTTGCATTTCGCCGTCCGACATTACCACAAAAATTTTCCCCTCTTCTTTCTTGGTTTTTTTGGCCAACGCAAACCCGGCTCCGAACGGCAAACCAAATCCCATTGAGCCGCCCGCCGCGGGAATATCGGGGATGATCGGCTCGGCTAAACCGATGAATTTGCTCCCCGGCTGGCAATAACTTTCCAAATCCGCTTCAGTGATTCTCCCTTTTTCTTTGAGAAAATAATAAAGCGACGCGGCCGCCCACCCTTTGCTCAAAACCACTTTATCTTTATCCAAGTCGGTTTTTTCAAAAATCACCGCCAGCAAATCAATGCAACTGTAATTACTACCGATATGGCTTGTTTGCGCTTTATAAATCATTTCCAAAACCCTGATTCGGGCGTCATTGGCGATTTTTTTGTAATCTGGTTTGTTCATTAAAGTGGTATGATTATCAATTCACTTAAAAATCTTGAATATCGTCAAAAAGATAATTTTTATATCAACCCAAAGCGAACACTCTTTGACATATCTCATCTGCAAAGCCAATTTTTTGGGACGAATCAGTTTTTGATAAGCAATCTCGGGATCCTTGGCACCTTTTAAAATTTCGCTCTCGTGAAAATTCCAGAGCGACGCATAATCGGTCATTCCCGGCCTCACCGACAAAATAGCATTTTTTTGTTCAATTGTCATCATATCAACATACATCTCAACCTCCGGACGCGGCCCGACCAAACTCATTTTCCCTTTAAAAACATTGATTAATTGCGGCAATTCATCCAATTGATATTTTTTCAAAAACAAACCGATTCCGGTCAAGCGCGGATCATCGGCGGCGGTGGAGGGACCGCCAAGTTTATCGGCGCCAATCACCATTGTGCGGAATTTATACATTTCAAACAATTTGCCACCTTTGCCGACACGCCGACCCTTATAGAAAATCGGCCCGCCATCGTCCAATTTGATTTTCAACGCCACCCACAAAAACACCGGCGACAAAATCACCAGCCCAAGCCCCGAGCCCAAAATATCGATCACCCTTTTAACCATTATTTTTTGGTTGGGAAAATTCAAAAACAACCTTGAAGGCGTATTTTTTCAAAAACGAAATTTTCAAAAATTGCCGGTCAAAAATTTCCACAAAATCAAACAATTTTTTGCCCCAAGGCCGATTGATCAAAGGAATCAACAGCCATGAAAATAAATGAAAATATTTAATCTTGACTTTTGAAAAATATCTCCGAGCGAGCTCAATCCCCTCATTGTTGAAAATATGCGCCGCCGCCCATGCCGTGCGTTTGCCTGATTTTACGTTCCGCGACCGGTTGAAATTCGCCAGCGGATTATGCCCAAAAGTTTCAATACCGATCAAGACTCCGTCCGGCTTCAATATCCGCGCCAGTTCCGGAAAGGCCTTTTTAATATCAATTGATGAAAACGTTCCGCCGTCAAATATGACGTCAAATTCATTTTTCAAAAAATCGGTTTTCTCGCAATCCATTTTTAAAAATTGCGTCTTGCCGTCCAAACCGGCAACGGTTGATTTTGTCCGCGCCATATCCAGCAATTTTTCCGAAAGATCTATGCCCACCACTTTTTTGGCGCCCATCGCCACGATCGGGACTGTGTGCACGCCGTTGCCACAACCCCAATCTAAAATCATCTTGTCCTTGCAAACGGTTTTTAATAATTCATATGAATATCCAAAACTCGCCAGACTCAACGGCCTGAAACCCTCAAAATCAACAATCTCGCCGACCGCTAGAGCCGCTTCGGCATGAGACGGTTTCTCTGCCTCCTTATCATAATATTCAATTTCCTTTTTAACTCTTTCCTCCATTTTTTATATTGAAATCATATTTAGAAACTGCACTAAAAGTGCGAAAATCAAGAAATCAAATAATTTCAATGGCTCTTATCACCAGTGCGAGTTCGTCGTGTGATTGTGAATAGGCATTAATAATTTGATAATACCGTAAAAAGATCCTATTCCATAGCCAAAATGCCTTATGGCGAACGCAATCGGCATCAAAAAAACATAATGCCACTCTTTTTCCCGAATGGCGACTTCAAGCGAAAAGCACAGCGAAACCGCAAAATAAAAAATAATTGACGTTGCTAAAGCCAGAATGGCCGGCTTCCAGAAAAACGCAACGATTAATAAGGAAAGCGATCCTAAAAAAAATATCAACGGAATATAGTGCCTCAACTTTAGGGGCATTTTTACAAACTTTAAAGGATAAACCGCCCAAACTCCATCCCAAAAATTATGAACGAAAAAATCCGAAAAGCTTGCCTTGGGAAAATATTTAACGACAATTCCGGGAAAAATCATAATTTTACCGCCAGCCCTTTTTAACCGCATATTAAACTCCATATCTTGACTACGGGTCATCCGTTCGTCAAACAAACCGATCCTGTCAAACACTTCCCTTCTGTAGCACCCGCAAAATACCGTATCAACCTCAACCGGATTTTCAATAATTTTAGTTTTGTAAATTGCGTTGCCCGCGCCGAAAAACGATGACAAGCACAACGCGATTGCGCGGGATGCCAAGGAATTATCCCTTGGCATAACCATCACCCTCCCCCCGACATTATCCGCGTCGGAATCATTCATCGCACCGATACACCGCGAAACATAGTCCTTGGCATAATCCGCGTGCGCATCCATTCTGACTATTATTTTGCCAGATGAATTTTTAATGCCGATATTTAATGCAAACGGCGTGAATTTGCGAGGATTGTCCAACAATTTAATAAAAGAGTATTTTTGGCAATAATCAGCAACAATTTCCCTTGTCTTGTCATCACTCATCCCATCCGCCACAAAAACTTCCAAATTTTCCTTGGGATAATCCTGCGCAATGATAGAATCCAAACACTTACCAATAAATTTTTCCTCATTCCGGCAAGGAATAATTATTGAGACCGACAAAGATTGAAAGCTCATTTTATTGATAAAGTTTCAGTAAATTGTCCGGTATATTGCCATTGTTTAAAAGTAATCTTTTATTTATCGCATCGGCTGTTTTCAAAATATCAAGAGGAGCGCCGATTTCATCGCCGAATTGTATCAACGCCTTGACATCCTTAGGCAAACATGCGCCACTGTAACCGCGATACCCGTCTTCCGCCACATTAAAATGAGAAAATCCAAATCTGGGACTTGCCGAAGCCATTTTTTTGACATTTTCATAATTTATACCCGCTTTTTGGCAAACATCATAAATTTGATTGGCAAAAACAACCTTCAACGCCAAAAAAGTATTTGAGAAATACTTGATCATTTCCGCCTCTTTTGCGGTAACGGCAAACACTTGCGGCGCCTTAGGTAAAACATTGATAATTTCCGGTGCAAAGAGCTTGCTTTTTTCGGTATAACCCACAATTTGCTCGCTGGGATTAGCCATATCCGCCGCCGCACTGGCCTGGCGCAGAAATTCGGGATTGAACAAAAGCTTGTGTTGCGGATATTTGGCCTGCATCTTATCCGTTGATCCGGGAAGCACGGTAGACTTGATAACCGCTATTTTTTCCCCTTCAAGAATAGAAATTGCGTCATCTACGGCAGAAATGTCAAAGCCTTTATCTTTTAAGTAGGGAGTATTGACACAAATAAAAACAATGTCCGCTTGATTGACGTCCTTGGCCGAACCAATATTTTTATATTTATCATAAAGGAACGCGCCGGAAATAACGCTTTGAACCGCCGATCCCACCACGCCGACACCAATAATCCCGATTTTTTTAGCCATATTATTTTTTAACAATGTTTATTTTTTACTTTTCAAAAATTGGCTTTTAATCTCAATCCATTATAATTGAATTTCCAATAACCGCAATCTATCAATTCACATTTTTTTATCAAACATTAGTAAAGTTTTCATGATTTTAAAATTATATTTTGCGTTATTCTTTTTTAAAAAAAGAAGATAAAAACAGCCCCTCGCGAAAGAAATTAAGGCCGCCGCGATTTGAAATAAGCGATAATCCAATCCACTTTTGTGCTTTTTGAAAAAATTAAGCAGTCCCTTGGCTTGTTCTTCTCTTATCGGTTGCCGGGAAGTTGTTTGCTGGCCGTAATGAATTATTGGGGCATCATGCAAAAAAACTATTTTCCATCGGGCGTTTTTCAAGCGGCAATGCCATTCAGTCTCCTCGCCATAGGCTTTGCAAATTTCATCCATTAAGCCGACTTCGTCAATTGCCTTGCGGCGCATTAAAACACAAGCTCCGCGAATTGTATCAACAACGCAAGTTTTATCGTGATTCCAAAATCGAGATTTTCCGGCGCCCATAAACGGCCGCAAAACCCGGCAAGTAACCTTATTGAAAGGTATCAGATTTCTAATACCGGAGAAATTAACCAATGCGGTGAATAGATTCGGAAAACCGTATGTTGACTGTTGCAATGAACCGTCGGGATTAAGCAACTTGGGGGATACCGCCGCCGCCGCGGGGTTACGGTCCAAATAATTTATTAATTTTTCCAAAGATCCCTCCAAAATTTCAGTATCGTCATTTAAAATCAACACATACGGATTTGAGGTTATACGAATCACTTGGTTGTGATTGGCGGCAAATCCTTTAACTTCGCGATTAACAATAAGGCGGACATTCGGCCATCTTTTCTTTATCGTTTTTTGGATACACAAGGATCCCAAATTTGAAACAACGCATATCTCGGCCGCGCCGCGGTAATTTTCTTCTATTGATTCAAGACATTTGATAATTAAATCGTCATTTCCTCCGCCAAAAACAATGGAAATGTCAATTGGTTGTTTTTTCATATCATATTTTTACGGAGAAACACTCTCGTTCCGCGCAGGTTTCACCAACAAAATAACATAAAACAAGAAAAGAAACCAGCCAAACAGAATTGAATTATAAATAAACAAATTAACAAAATAACTCCAGATAGTAATGGAATAAAATCCGGCCAAAAAGGGAATACCGATAGGTTTTCCCAAAACCGCCAGCCGGAAAAACAATCCCCCGATAAAACCGAAAATAAACGAAAGAATCAAGGCGCCGGCAAAATTAAAATCGCCGATCAACCCTCGAAAAATGGTATAGACATTGGTTACTTCTCCATCATTCGCCAATTCTATTTTTTCTTGATACAAACCTTGCAATCTTTTCTCAATGTTAAAAAAATCAAAAATACCGGCAAAAGTCAGTGCTCCCATTTTCAAATTTGTATCGCCATACCGTTCGTTTTCAACCCACACCGAGAAGGCCGCGGGAGAGCCGAATGCTCCAATTTTTGTGTGGTCCCAAACTTCTTGAACTTGCTCAAAAGAAGTGCGCTGAGAGCGCAACATTGACAGCGAAACGGCGGCAAAAATAAATATTGCGGCGATCAATCCCATTGTTAAAATTTTTTTTAAGGAAACGGTAAAGCGGCCGCGATTTAAAAAGACGCTGGCCGCCAGATACGATGAAATCCAGCAAATTACCGGAAAAAAAATACTGGTACGGGTTGTGAGCGCAACCCCGAATAAAGCGGCGGGGATAAACGGCAAAAAAGAAAAAATCTTGCCGCCTATCCTTTTTGAAGCCGCGAAAAACGCGCCCCCGGCGAAAGAAGCAAGATAAATAAATGAATTCAAAAATCGTGCAATCGCCGGAATATCATAATTTAAAAAATAGCGGGCAACGGAAAAATCATTGCCCATTTTTGACAAAGAATCAACGCTTAAAAAATCCGCGAGTCCGTAGCCGCGAGAATGCAAAGTTATTGCAAAAGCTATTGTTCCCAAAATACTCGCGAAAAAAATGACCGTCTTCGCCGCCGGCAAGATAATTTTCCGCCGAAAAATTTTTTTATCGGGAGAATACCGCAAATATCTGAATCCGATGACACTGCCGATATAAACGGAAACCGCCGATAACAATATCCACAACGCTCCCCGCCACCATATTTGGTATTCGGGCGCGATGGCAAAAGGAACAAAAAGATAGGTTGCCCAAGCCGCCGCAAAAAATGCCCCCGGCGCCAGCCAGCTTTTCTGGCAAATTTTGGCAATTAAAGCAAAAAAAACCAATAACAAAATAATCACTGCCGTTTTAATCATTTTTCTTTAATTTCATATAGATATGCTTTCGCCGGCGGACCGGCGACCATCTTATCATTCGCCCCTTGGCGCGCGGACTGGATATAAATTGCCAGGGTCCGGTCATTTGACCAAGCAAGCGGATCAAAATTGGGCTCCCAATTTCCCAATAAATCCGGCAAATGATAGTATGACCAATCATCGGCGCATGCCCCCCCGATGGCAACGCTGGCAATTGTGGCCGTTTTGTTTTGGCGATAAATCACATGGATATTTTTCTCCGAAATTGCAACGGATGGGCGGCTTAACGCCAGGCTTAATGTGCCGCGCCCGCGAAGCGGGAAATCATACTTGTTATTTGATATTTCGCGAAGACACAACAAACGATCTTTTGAGAAAATATATAAATAAATTTGAAACAGCCCCGTAGTTTCGGACTGTTTTAAAACGGATAAGCAATACAGTTCGTTTTTAACAAAAGACGCATTTTGATTTATTATTCCGATATTTTCAGGAATTTCAACAAACTTGGCGACATCTCCGCGTTTTATCGGCAAGTTATAAGCCTCTTCGTCCGATTTGCGCCATGTTTGCCCGCCATCATCGCTGTGAATTGAATATATTCCGTCGTTTAGCACCAAATCGGATTCGCTGGCAATCCGATAAACCCAAGACAGCCTGATGAAGTTGCCGTCAATGGCCAATTTATCAATATAAACGGAATCCGCTCCGTCAGCCGTAAGTAGCGGACCGCCATATTTCAATTTCCATTGCTTTGAATTCCGCTCATATTCCTTGACGTATATATCCGCATCAACACGATAAAAAAGCAGGCTTGTTTTTTCGGCATTATAAAATTGCGGATATGTGATAAAATCCTGCCATTCTTCAGGCACGGGAGGATTTTGAGCCAGCCAATCAACATTTTCACGAGAAGCCGCAAAATAAAAATAGCGGGGCTTGGTGGCGTGAGCCCCCCAAACCAGATGGATATTATTGTCATCGGTATAGCCCATACTTACAGTACAATGGCCATCGCCCAAAAGATTTTGGGGCAATTTGCTTTCAATGTTAAATGACGAAATCTCCCCGCTTGGCTGGATTAACGACACCCTAATGTTCCCATTTTTATCATAATAAGCGCAAAATTTACCCGCCGAAGTCGTAATTATCGCGCTTTGGCGAAAAATCGGCACGTTGATTGAACTTGAAGCATAAGCATCGCCGATTTTGATTCTTTTTTCAAGGACCAAAAAATCATTTTGACTTTGATTTTTATCAAAAAAACAAATTGCCGTTATCAACGCTGATAAAATAACGATGCCGATTTTTATTTTTATTTTCATTTTTCCTGAAAAATCATTAAGCGGGAAATAACCGCAAGCGCCCATTTTTCTTTAAAAATAATCAAGGTTGCGCAATAGATTCCGCCGATCGCCAATTCAAAGAACAACAAAGAAACCAAGCTGTTCCCTAAAAACGGCCGGGAAAATAAAGCAAACGCCGCTAAAATTAAATTAATAGTCAGATATTTGGCGATAAATAAAATATCGGAAATATTCCGGCGCTTGAAGATTTTGTTCAAAGATTGATAACTCAGTAATCCCAACAGTAAAATTGCAAGCGAGAATGCCGCAGACAAGCTAATAATCGGCAAGAAATTATTTCCAATAATCAAAACGGATGAAATCAAGATATACAGAAATAATGTTATCATCAAATTAGTGGCATTTATGGATTTTTTCTCAAATGCATCCAGCAAATCACGGGCGCCGATATAAAACATATATGGAACAGCGGCAAAAAATATTAATTGAGCCGGCAAAATCGCTCCCGAAAAATCATCACCCAGCCAAAATCTAACAATTAAATCCAGAAAAATTGAAACCTGAAAAAACAAAAAGAGCGAAAAGAACAAGATTGCCTTTATAAAATTGCGGACGTCGCCGGCAAGACTTTCCACGCCTTGCCTGGCAGCCAGTTGAGAAATTTTGGGAAGTAAAATTATCCCCAACGGACTGATAATAGAACCGGCGCTTATTACCAAGCTTTGTCCGATTGCAAAAAAACCCGCATCTTCCAATGAAGAAAAATGGGCGGCAAAGATCGGCCCCATCAACAATATGCCGAACAAGGCAAAATCAGTGCCAACCCGAGGAGCGGAGTATGCCATTAATTCGCTAAATTTTTTCCTGAATTCAGTATTTTTATGAGAATGGAAAAAATCACCGGCAAAAAACAAAATCAAGAATGCCGAAGTCAAAAATATGGCAATACCATAATAAAATACGAATTTTTCCAAAGAAAAATCAAAGCCGCACAGCAAGGCAACCGGGATTAGCGCCAAATTGGTGATCTGCAACAAATTAAACAGCTTAACTTTCAGCCGCCCCCGCAAATAGCAATAAACAAGAATATGGGCCGCATTTCCGATCAAGAAAACACTCAGCGGAAAAATAAAAGCTACATAATTTTCACTGCCGAAAAATAATTTTGAAAATTTTACCGGAAAAGCGTTCAAAATTAAAAACGATAAAAATACCGTCGTAGCGACAAAAAGCAACGCGACTTTCAAATAAGAACCGCGCTCGGCGCGGCTTTGCGCAATGGCAATATAACGCGGAAGGCCGATTCCAATACCAGCAAAAAATACCGGCACTAAAAATCCGGCCAGTTTTTTGACCAATGAATATTCTCCCACGCCGCTGGTTCCAAATTCATCGCCTATCAACCGATAAACCAAAAAAAACGCCAAAGCAACCGACATCTCCGCAAAAAACGTCATCAAAACCATTTTGGCGAACGGCCGAATATCAGCTTTCATTTTTCAATCTTTAAAATTTGAGCGCCCGCCGTCCGATTTATTTTATATTCATAAGTATCGCTATTTTGCGGATCATAAATATTGTTCTGCGCGCTTAAAAGATGGACGGCTTCGTCCCCGCGATTAAAAACGGCATGGGCGGCGCCGGGATAAATTGTTATTCTTTGCGGCCTTTTCAAAGAGGCAGGAATAACTTTTCTTTCTTTTGTTTTTATATCTTCCAAAATTATTTCAACATTATCGCCGACTATAAAAAACCACTCTATCCTTTTTTTGTGATAATGGCCGCCGCGAAAACAACCCGGCTCAATCGTGGCCGCATAAATTTGCCGGATTGATTGCCCGCTTTCCATTTCGTCTGCCTTAAGCATTTCAACCAACCAGCCGCGGCGGTCAACGTGCATTTGCAAATCAACTATTTGGTATTTTAAAGATTCAGCCATTTTGGATTTTTTAGCGTCCACTCAACGGTTTTTTTGATAGAATGTTCCAAATCAACCGGCGGCCTCCATCCCATCGCCGCCATTTTGCTCCCGTCCAAAGCATAACGTTTGTCGTGGCCGGGCCTGGCCGTGTGATAATCAACCCATTCAATCCAATCCGGCGGCAAATCCTTGCCGATAATAACTTGCGATACCCAGTTGGCAATTTCCAAAACAGTGCGCTCTTCGCCGACAATATGGTAGAACTGCTCTTTTTCTCCCCGATCAAGCAAAAACATCACCCCGTCGGCGACATTGCGCGCATGGATCCAGCAACGCGAAGATTGGTCGTTGATTCCGCGTCCATGAAGCATTACCTTTTGGCCGTCTTGTATGGAACGGATGATTTTGGGCAGGAATTTTTCGGGATGCTGGCGTTCGCCGATAATATTCATTGAACGAGTGGTAAACACCGGCAAACTGAAAGCATGCGCAAATGAAAACGCAATCATTTCCTCCCCGGCCTTGGCCGCCGAATAAGGATTGGAAGGCTTAAATCGATCATCTTCTTTGTAGTAAACTCCTTGAGGCGCGGCGCCAAAAACTTCATCCGTGGAAAAAATCACCGTGCGGCATTGCGATTGGTTATGTTTCAAATATTCCAATAAATTGGCAGTTCCCAAAACATTTGACATCACAAACGGAATGCTGTTTTCCAAACTTTTGTCAACGTGCGACTCGGCGGCAAAATGCACCAAATAATCCAGTTTGCCCATCATATTATGGGTCATTCCTGAAATTGGCGCACAAAGGTCATGCCAAATGAATTTGATTCTTTTCGGATCAAACGACTCGCTTTCGGTGATGCGATTCAAGCTACCGGCATAATTTAAAGAATCAAGAACAATTATATTCCAATCGGTATTCTTTAACACGTGCTCAACAAAATGATGCCCGACAAATCCCGCGCCTCCCGTAACCAAAATTTTTTTCATAATTTGGCGATATTTATTTTATTTAAATTTTCAGCTTAACTGGCAATCAAAGCATTGATCTTGGCGCGAGTGGCGGCGCCGACGTAGCCGGTGCCGGACTTCAATCCCAGCGGGGCAAGAATTTCGGCG
>DAOSDI010000016.1:0-24699 GCA_035362275.1 Candidatus Pacearchaeota archaeon
GAGGTATGACATTTCTATTATCACCGTACTATGACATTACTATTATTAAATGACAAGAAAAGAAAAATTATGCCGGCAAACGGCAAAGTTTTTGCAATGACGAAAAAACGGAGTTGTCTCCGTTTTTTCGTCATTGCCGCGCGAATTACCTATCCGCCGTAATGCTTTTGAGGTTTTACTCCAAGACAGTTTATTTTGCGGCGTCTTTGAGGGAAAGATTAATTCTTCCTTGATCGTCAATTTCAATCACTTTCACCGAAACCACATCGCCGATCTTCACCACGTCTTCCACTCTATTCACCCGCCGGTCGGCCAGTTTGGAAATGTGGATCATCCCTTCCTGTCCCGGCAAAATTTCCACGAATGCGCCAAAATTCATTATGCGCTTTACTTTGCCGGTGAACATTTCCCCCACTTTCACTTCCCGGGTGATGTTTTGTATCCACTCGGAAGCTTTCTGTCCCGCCTCTGGTTTTTCGGCGGTGATAAAGATCGTGCCGTCCTCTTCAATGTCAATTTGCACGCCGGTTTGGTCAATGATCTCGTTGATCACTTTGCCGCCGGGGCCGATCACTTCGCGGATTTTATCGGGATTGATTTTGATGATGATAATGCGCGGCGCGTAAGGCGAGAGTTCCGGCCTTGGAGCGGCCAGCTCTCCTTCCAAAACATCCAATATCCGATGGCGCGCCTTTTTCCCCTGCTCCAAAACGCGTCCCATCATCTCTTCGGTGATGCCGTCAATCTTAACATCCATCTGAACGGCGTTAACTCCCCGGCGCGTTCCGGCGACTTTGAAATCCATATCGCCGTGATGATCTTCCGGCCCCTGGATGTCGGTGAGTATTTTGTAGGTTTGCGTGTCTTTGGCGATCAATCCCATTGAAATGCCGGTGGCGTGCGACTTGATCGGCACGCCCGCGTCCATCAATGCCAGTGATGCGGCGGAGAGCGCCGCCATTGAAGTGGAGCCGTTGGAGGAAACGATCTCCGAAGTTACGCGGATGGTATAGGGAAATTCTTCCACTGAAGGAATGAGCGGCAACAATGTCTTTTCGGCCAGCATCCCGTGGCCGATCTCGCGCCGTCCCGGAGCGCGCAAAAACCGCACTTCTCCGCAGGAATAAGGCGGGAAGTTATAGTGGTGCAGGAATCGTTTTTTGCCGGTGATTTCCATTCCGTCAAGCAATTGCTGGTCGCCGGGGGCTCCCAGGGTTGCCGCTGAAAGCGCCTTGGTTTCGCCGCGCTGGAAGAGCCCGGAGCCGTGGGTGCGCGGAATCACGCCGGCGTTTGCCGCCAGCGGCCGCAATTCGTCGGGACCTCTTCCGTCGGGACGCTTGCCGGTGGCCAGAATTGTTTCGTGTAAAATGCGGTCAATCTCTTTTTCATAGAACTTGCCGATGAATTTGGCGATCTCGGCGTCATCGGGATACTTTTGGGCGGCGTATTCTTCCAGTTTGGCCTTTGCCGCTTCCATTTCTTGGCCTCGTTGCGCTTTTTGAGGCTGATAAAGCGCGTTTTTCAAATCTTCGCCGATGAAATTTCGCAATTCCCGCACCAATTCTTCGCCGGGGCCGCGGTCGGACAATGGCTTTTTCGTTTTTCCGCAGGCAGTCGCAATTTTTTGCTGAAAATCCAAAAGCTGTTTGAGGTAAGGTTTGGCGAAGGCGAACGCGCCCAGTATTTTTGCCTCTTCGGTTTCGTTAAAACCTCCTTCAATCATATTGGCCAGGATTTCTCCGTGCCTTTCCACGCCGGCGAAGACCACGTCAATTTCGCTGGCTTGGCGCTGTTCGTAAGTCGGATTCAGGACATATTCTCCGTTAAGGTGTCCCACGCGCACTGAGGCGGTCGGGCCTTGCCAAGGAATGTCGGACACCATTAACGCCGTTGAGATGCCGAACAAACTGATGATGTCGGGCTCGTTTTCCGCGTCCCAAGAGAGCACGGTGGCAATGGTTTGCACTTCGTTTTTTAAACGATCGTCAAAAAGCGGCCGGATTGAACGGTCAATCTGCCGGGCGTTGCAGACAGCTTCGTCGCTGGGGCGGGTTTCCCGCTTGATATAGCGCGGCCCTTTGATCTTGCCCGCCGCATAGTATTTTTCTTCATAATCCACCATCAACGGAAAAAAACCCATATCGGGTTTCTCCTTTTTTGCCATTACCGCGGTGGTCAAGACCATTGTGTCACCGTAGCGGACGACCGCCGAACCGTTGGCTTGATCGGCCAAGCCGTTGATTTCAACGCTTAACTCCTTATCTCCCGTTTGAATGGAAAATTTATTGTTTGCACTATCCATTTTTCTTAAATGTCAAAATCCTAAGTTCAAATGTCAAAGAAAGCTCTAAGCTCAAAGTTCAAAATGAATCCGAGATTCTTTTTTGACATTTGAAATTTGGGCTTGATTTGACATTTGAAATTTGAACTTTGGAATTTATTATAAAGTTATTTTTTTATCAGATATTTTTCGGGTTCCTTTTCAATATCAATGAATTCATCGGCGCTTTCCTTGATCTTGGAAGACGCCGAGCGTCCGAAGGCGATGATTTCCACCCGTTTGCCTTGGTTTTCCAGATATTCAATCAATTGCTGGAAGTCGCCGTCTCCGGAAGCGAGCACGATCGTGTCCACGGACGGCGAGATGCGGATTGCATCCACGGTGATGCCCACGTCCCAATCCGCCTTCTTCAGCCCGTCATAATATTCTTGGAGATCGCGGATGCGGGTTTCAATTCCCAGCTTGACCAGCGCTTCAAAAAACGGCTTTTCCTCGCCGGTTTTTGTGCGCACGACATAAGCGAACGCCCGGATCAGTCCGCGCCGTCCCACGGCGGTTTTCAAAATTTCACGGAAATTGACTTTCGCCTGATACAAATTCCGCGCGGAATAATAAAGATTCTGCACGTCAATTAAGACGGCGACGCGTTGGGCGTTTAATTGGACTGCCATGGACTAGGTCGGGCAAAATTATTTTTTCAATCCGGTTTTCTTCAAAACTTGCGCGTATTGGTGCACATCGGTATCGCGCAGGTAATTCAAAAACTTGCGGCGCTTGGAAACCATTTTCAACAAGCCGCGCTTGGAATGCATATCCTTGGCGTGCCGTTTCAAGTGTTTCTGCAAGCGGTCAATTTCTTCGCTCAGCAAAGCGACTTGCACCGCCGAGGAACCGGTGTCTTCCCCATGCAATTTATACTTTTCTATCAATTTGGCTTTTTCTTCAACGGTAAGCATTTTTTTATTGATTATTTTCTGCGGAAAATAAAATTAATTTTAATTTATTTTAAATTTTGATTTTTGATTTTAAATTTTTTATGTGCCCCCAGCAGGATTCGAACCTGCAACGAACTGCTTAAGAGGCAGCTACTCTACCGTTGAGTCATGGGGGCGGTCAATCACAGCTCAAATTGTTGAATTCCAGCGGGTTCATACTGTCATAATATCCCATTCCCGAAAAGATTGCGCCGACAATGGCATAACTGCCATAGATCAGCAACAGTCCGATGATCACCATAAAGATGATTTTTTTTGATTCTTCCATCACGTCGGCATTGTCTTGGTTCACCAAAAACTTGAACCCCGCGATGGCGATGACCAATCCGGCGGCGGCCGGCACCAACCTCACGATCACGATCCGGACAAGATTGTCAATCAGCTGGAACAGGTTGCAGATCGTGCACGCCGGCTGTTCCGCGCCGCCGCAAGCGGGCAATATCGGTTCTTGTTCCGCGAAAGCGGTTGAGAAGAACAGGAGCCCGGACAAAACTGCGGCAAAAATGGCGGCAACGCATTTCATTTGTTTTTTTTGGTGTTTGTTCCCCGCCGCGTTTTGTTCCGGCCGGGAGCGCCTCTGGAGGGAATCGAACCCCCGTCACCGGTTCCGAAGACCGGCACTTTATCCGTTAAGCTACAGAGGCGGGAAAAACTCAAATATCGCCTCTATCCTAACAAATAATTGAAAAAAAGTAAATATTGCGATAAAGTCTACTTAATCTGCCCGGCGCTTTTGCCGGTGGCAACCCGCTGGTTAATTTCCCTAAAATTCTAACGATCCGGAATTATGGACAAATTTTTGGATGAAATCCCTCAAGCAGTGAAAAATCTGATTGAAACCGCGCAGAGCGCGGGCTTTGAATGCTACATCGTGGGCGGATGCGTGCGCGATCTTTTGGCGGGCGCGGTTCCTTCCGATTGGGACGCGGCGACCAACGCCAATCCCGGGCAGATTCAAGAAATCTTTCCCGACAGCTATGCCGACAACCAATTCGGCACGATCAGGGTCCGCGCCGCTTCTTCATCCGCTACCCCGATGGAAATTGAAATCACCCCTTATCGCGTTGAATCAAAATATACCGACAAGCGGCACCCCGACACGGTGGAATGGGCCGACAATATTTCCGACGATCTTTCCCGCCGGGACTTCACGGTTAACGCGATGGCGTTGAGCTATACAAAGGAAAATGGCCGCGTGAAAGTTGAATTGATGGATCCTTTCGGCGGCCAAAAAGATTTGCGCGCAAAAATTATCCGCGCGGTGCGCGATCCGGAAGAAAGATTTTCCGAAGACGCGTTGCGGATGATGCGCGCGGCGCGGTTTGCCGCGACTTTGGGGGCGGAATGGGAAATTGAAGAGAACACCAGGCGGGCGGTGGTCAAGCATTCCGGGTGGATGAAGGCGGTTTCCGGCGAAAGGATCCGCGACGAATTTTTGAAAATTATTATGTCGCCGTCTGCCGCGCGCGGCGTTGAACTTTTGCGCGAATTGAAATTGCTGGAGCATATCATCCCCGAGCTTTTGGAAGGCTACGGATGCGGGCAGAACAAGCATCACATTTATGATTGCTATCACCATTTGATTAAATCTTTGGATTATGCCGCCAAAAAAAATTTCGGTATGCACGTAAGGATGGCTTCCCTCCTCCACGATATCGGCAAGCCAGCCGCGAAATCCGGCGACGGTCCCGACGCCACTTTTTACAACCATGAGATCATTGGCGCCCGCCTTGCCAAAAAAATTCTCCAGCGGCTTAAATTATCCAAAAAAGACACCGATAAAATTGTCCTGCTGGTGCGCTATCACCTTTTCTATTATAACGTTGGCGAAGTGAGCGAATCGTCCGTCCGCCGTCTGGTGAAAAATGTCGGCCGCCAAAACTTGGAAGAGCTTCTGCAAGTCCGTATGGCGGACCGTATCGGTTCGGGGTGTCCCAAGGCCGAACCTTATAAATTAAGGCATCTGCGCTATCTGATGGAGCGTGTGGCGCAAGACCCTATCTCTCCCAAAATGATCAAGGTCAACGGCAAGGACATAATGGAAACTTTAAAAATCGTTCCCGGACCGAAAGTCGGCCAAATTTTGGAGGTGTTGCTGGGAGAGATTCTGGAAGATCCCGCGCGCAATGACCGCGATTATTTGATCGCCCGGGCCGGCGAGCTGGGGGCGCTTGACGAAGAAAAACTGTCCTGCCTGGCGGCGGCGGGAAAGCAGCGGCGCGGGCAAGTGGAGATCAAGCGGGACGAAATGACCAAGAAGAGGTATTGGGTGGTTTAGAGAGCAAAAAACCGCGATAACGCTTTTTGCAACGCGCATAATTTTCTGCTGAAAATTTGCTTTCGCTCGGCCGCCGCCTTCGCGGCATTGCAAAAAGCGTTATCGCGGTTTTTCTTGATTGGGAGAAAGGATGTCCGCTTTTTGCAACGCGCATAATTTTCTGCTGAAAATTCGCTTTCGCTCGGCCGCCGCCTTCGCTTGGGGGGTTCATTTTCTTTGCAATCAAAGGGGTTGGACCCTTTAAAAGTATTTTGGATTTTGGTGGGTGGTTGCCTTTTTAAAAATGGACAAAAGGCGGATTATGGGTTAGGATGAATCGTGTTGCGGGGCGATGAGCGTTCCAAATGTCGCGATGAGCGCGACGGGGAGGAGTATGCCGGCAGTACGCACGATTCGGGTTCGTGCAGACAGGGTTCGATTCCCTGCTCCCCGACAAAAAACAAAACGGACAAACTGTCCGTTTTGTTTTTTTGTTATTATGATCTCTCACATTATCGGCGGTTGCGGCAATTCCCGATGAGTTTCCATTTCATATTGGAGCCGCATAATTTCATATTCTTGTTTTATCTGCGGCGCGAAATTAATTGCCAGCGCGACCAACGAAACAACGATTGCCAATCCGATGCCGGCGGAGATCCCAAAAAAGTTTTTTTGTTCCGCGGTCGGTTCGGGCAAATCCCCTTTTATTTGTTTTAATTTTTCAAAGATCAAATAATTGAAAATAAACAATAATGGCGTGAACGCAAAATTTATCAGCCATTCAATCGGTTTGTTGCCAAACGACTCGGCGATCCCGTTGACCAGAAACGATAAAAACATTTCAATTATCAGCAAGAAAAATATTTTCAAAAAATATCCGCGCACATATTCCCGGCTTTTTGCCAATGCGGCCGTTCCGCGCTTGTCTTCCGTGGCCGCGATATACCCGCCGGCAAATCCCCAAATTCCAATAACGATTCCCGGCACGACAAAAAATATCAAGCCGGTGCCGGCGGCCAAATACAGCGGCAGGATGGTTAAAAGATAGGAAAAAATTTTTGGTTTGGCGCGCCGCAACGATTCTCTCGCTCCCACCGCAGTTCTTTCTTTAACGGCGATGATGGCCGCGCATTGGACCCATGCCCATGTTGGTGCCAACAGCAGAAAAAACAGGACCGCCGATGTGCCGAGCAGTGTCCAAAAAGACAAGGATGATCCCGTGGCCGCGCCGGCAATCTTTATGCCAATGCCGGCGGCAAAAAGCAATAACAGCCACAACGCGATGGCAAGGAGAGGCAGTAAAAAAAGCGTTATCAACGTCCCCCATTTTTGTTTGTAGATTTCCAGCGCCTGTTTTATCAGCGGAAAAAATCCGGGCAATTGTGCATTTGAATTTGGTTCCATTTTTTTTATTAACTTTGGATTATCCAGATTGATAATATAATGGTATAATTTTTTTGCAAATTTTCAAGCTCTGTTTTTTGGGGAAAGCAAATTATCTTTGCATTTTTGAAATCATCAGAAAGCGGCGGAGAGCGTTTGGGGGTTTTGGCGCGTCTGTCTTTTGCAAAATTTGCAATTATTTTCTAGAATCAAAGCAACATCTCCAAATTAACATTCCGACAAAAAATATGACGCCAAAAAATTCTCAATTACCAAGTCAAAACCAGGGCCCGGAGGACGATTATGTTTTGACGCTTTACGAAGTTTGCGAGATGCTGGGCAAGAGCTCGCGCACGATTACGCGCTATGTCCAGCGCCACATTTTGCATCCGCGCGCGTTAAAAAGTTGCCAAGGTACTTTGGAATATCGCTTCAGCAAAAGCGAAATCCGCCGGGTGCGCGACAATGAAAAAAATTTGCGCCCCTATCTTTTCACTGAAAATGATCGCCCCAGCCCTCTGCCCGATTATCCGTCGGCAAGCTTTGCGGCATACAATTATTCTCCCTCAATGCCGGCTTCCGCGCCTCTGCCGTATCTGGTTCCCGGAGTGAGCTTTCCTATGAATCAAAATCAGTTCCATCAAGTTCCGCCGCCGGCCTTTTTCCCTTCCGTTGTTCCTTCCCAAAACTTTGCCGGTGAATTCTTGGAAAAAGAAGTGGAGCTTGGTGGCCGCAAAAACCGGCCGAAGGAGGGGCCTGCCAAGAAAGCGCTTAAGAAATCCGAACCCGAAAAAATTGAAAAAGAATCCGGCCGGGATCGCGCCAGCGAAGAGATCGTTTCCTTGCTTAAAGAAACCACGGAGATGTTGCGCGGCCAACTGAAAGCCAAAGACGATCAGATTAAAAATCTTGACGACAAGATCGGCCAGTTAATAGAAAGGAACCGCGAAACCAATATTTTGCTCAAAGGCTTGCAGGACAAAATAATGCTTTTGGAGCAACCGAAGATCAAGCGGGAAATTCGGGAGCGTCCCGAAACAAAACCGCCGCAGGCCGCCGCGGCCCTGCCGGCGATCCGCCGCGAAGAGCCTGTCCCGGCAACGGAATCCGTTGCGGTTGTCATGTCCGCCACTCCTTCTGAAAATCCCGATTGTCGCCGATTGCCGGTGCCGCCCGAGAGGAGAAATTCCGACGATGAAACCGGCGCCAAGAAAAAAGGATTGTTCGGTAAAATTTTCGGATGACATGCCGGCCGGAGTAGTGTTTTTAATTCTAATGCTCCGGCGCCGCCGGAGCTTTTTGCTGATGCCGGTTGAGAAATCCCCGGCAATAATTTAGAATGGAATAACGCTCGCGGTTATTCCATTGTGATGGAATAACTCTTGCGCTTGTTCCATTGGATCAAAACAATATGATCAAATCTTTTTCATTGCCGCTTCTGCCGCCGAGGGTAAATTACGAACCGCTGATCCGCATTGTCGGCGAAGCGCATCGGGCAATCGGCGAGCTCAACGGATTGTTGCGCAAAAATATTCTGGCACCCGAACTGCTGGCCGCGCCGCTGTTGACCAAGGAGGCGGTGTTAAGTTCCCGCATTGAGGGAACGCAGGCGACGCTGGAAGATGTTTTTGAATATGAGGCGCAAGGGAAGACATCCCAAACGGGGGAGAGAGAGCGTGATATTGCCGAAATCATCAATTATCGCCGCGCGATGAACTTTGCGATTGAGGAACTCAAGAGCCGGCCCATCAATCAAAAATTCATTCAAAAAATCCATTATTTGCTTTTGGATTCTTCCCGCGGCGCCGACAAGGATCGTGGCAAATTTCGCGTTGGCCAAGTTTATATCGGTATGCCGGGCGCGCCGATTGAAAATGCCAGTTACGTGCCGCCCGCGCCCGGAGACTTGCCAAAACTTTTGGAAAACTGGGAGCATTACGTTAACACAAACCAAGAAAAAGATTCGCTGGCGCAAATTGCCGTCGCGCATTACCAGTTGGAAGCGATCCATCCGTTTCGCGACGGCAACGGCCGCGTGGGGCGCTTGCTGATTCCGCTGTTTTTATACCAGCGCGATTTGCTGTCGTCGCCGCTTTTGTACATCAGTGAATATTTTGAAAAGAACCGCCGCGATTATTACGGCTATTTGCGCGGCGTGACTGAGCTTGGGGATTGGGAATCATGGCTGAAGTTTTTCTTTTTGGCGCTCATCAATCAATCGCTGAAAACCCAAAACGCGATCGTCAAAATTATGGAACTGAACGCCCGTTTGAAAAAAGAAATCATCGCCGTCAATTCGGTGCACGCGCCCGATCTTTTGGATCTGCTTTTTTCTTCGCCGGTGATTTCATTTGTCAAAATCAAAGACAGATTGAAAACCAAAAATCCGCAAACCATCTACAATCTTTTGGACAAATTCGTCCAAATGAAGATTCTTTTTGAAGAACCCGGCCGCCAGCGCAACCGCACCTTCACCTTCAAAGAATTGCTGGAAATATTGAAGTAATTTTGCTATAAGATCATCAGCTGTTTTCTGGCGGCAAAAGAAAAGTCAGAGGTGCCAATGAATGTCGTGCGTGTGAGCGGCGGCAATCCCACAATCGCGCCGGAAATGATTTTGGATTTGTGGCAGGAATTAAAAATCGCGTCGCCAAAGACTTATCTTTGGATTGATTCCAACCTTTCCACCTCGGAATATATGGCGGCGCTGGGAAATGAATTCAAAGAGATGTTGCGCCAAAAAAATGTCGGTGTAGTCGGTTGTTTTAAAGGGGTTAATGCCGAAGAGTTTGCCACGATAACCGGCGCGATGTCCGATTCATTTGCGCAACAGTTTGAAACCGCGGAATGGCTGATAGAGCAGGGAACTGACTTCTATGTCTATTTGCCGGATTTGGTTTATGGCGGCGATGTTGAAGGCAAGCTGATTAATTTCGCGCAAGAGCTGATGAAAATTCGCAAAAACTTGCCTTTGCGGGCCGAAATGCTGGCGATAAACGATTATCAGGGCGCATTGAAAAATATTGAGCGGTGCGCCAAACTGGGTCGGTTGATGCCCGCCACCAATCAGCGGGTTGTGCTTGACGCGTGGTATAATAAAGTGCTTCCGCGGTTATATGAATCGTCAGAGTTAAACAAGTTTTGTTGCGAGGTGTCATTGGGGGAATAAAAATATGAAAATCGTATTTATCGCCGGGCCGTATTTCGGCAACGGCGACAAGTCAAAAATTCAAGAAAATATACGCAATGCCGAGCGGTTTCAAATTGCGCTGGCCAATGCCGGGATTGGATTTTTCTGTCCGCAAACCATACCGAGCATTTTGAGTTAAAAGCCGTGGCCAGTGAGGATTTTTACCGCTTGCTGGATATGGAATTTTTGGCCAGAACCGCCGATGCAGTGATGGCAATTCCCGGATGGGAAACATCGTCCGGGGCGAAAGCAGAAATTGAATTTGCCAAATCGCGCGGATTGCCGATATTCTATCCGCAATCGCCGGATGATTTAGGCAAAATAATTGAATGGGCTAAATAACCAAACAGCTACGACCAATCGTAGCTGTTATTTTATTCATCCGCCAGAATACCCCGGGGCTTTGCCCCGGGGATGAATGGCGGGGAATCAAACTTTTCCGATCGCGTAACGTAGCGGAGCGTCGGAATACGTCGGGGCTCTGCCCCGGCGTAGTTTATAGGATTTGATTTGAAATGTGGCCCCAACGAGAATCGAACTCGTATTTCCGCCTTGAAAGGGCAGCGTCCTGACCATTAGACGATGGGGCCGAACACGCGACATCATATCATAAAGATTGCCAAAAGTAAATCTTGGGAGTATGTTAATGCTTGAACAATAGATTTTGTTTTTGGCTTGATTATGGAAATTAATTATTTGAATTTGGCGCGGGCGGAGGATTTGCCGGGCGCAAAAAAGGCGGGCTACCGGTTTTTGGAAATTTTGCCCGGGCTTTTCGCTTGGGCGACTTTGCTGTTCGGTTTTGCGCTGTCGTGGTTTTGGCCGCTGGGCGTGGCGATATTCATCATTGCCTTTGATCTTTATTGGCTGTTTCGCGTGCTTTATCTGGCAACGCATCAAATTGCCAGCTATCGCCGAATGCAAAAGCACATCAAGACAAGCTGGCGCGCGAAGCTGGAAGCGGATTTTTCCGCGCGATGGCGGGAGATTTACCATCTGGTGGTGTTGCCGTTCGCCGGCGAGAGCGGGGAAGTGGTGCGCGCCACTCTGGAATCGCTGGCCAAAGCCGATTATCCAAAAGACAGAATGATCGTGCTTTTGGCGGCTGAAGATATGCCTTCGGCGCGCCGGATTTTGGAAGAGGCGCAAAAAGACTACGACGGCCGTTTTTTTGCTTTGTGGCCCTCGGTCCATCCCAAAAACATTTCCGGAGAATTGCGGGGAAAAGGAGCCAATGTTGATTGGGCGATTGGCGTTATGCAAAAAAAGTTCTTGCCCGCAACCGAAATCCCGAAAGAAAATATTATCGTATCGTTTTTTGATATTGACACCAAGCCCTACGCCGATTATTTTTCCTGTTTGGCGTGGCATTTTTTGAAGTCATCCGATCGTCTGCGGGAAAGCTATCAGCCGATTCCCGTCTACAACAACAATATTTGGGACGCGCCGTGGATGAGCCGGATCATCGCCACCTCTTCCACTTTTTGGGAAATGATGCAACAAGAGCGCCCGGAACAGTTAGTAACCTTTTCCAGCCACTCAATGCCTCTGCCCGCGCTGTTGGAGGTGGGCTATCCCCGTAATGTGGTTTCCGACGATTCGCGGATTTTTTGGCGCGCCTATTTTTATTACGGCGGGAAATACAAAACCACGCCGCTTTATTATCCCGTGTCAATGGATGCGGTGCTGGGGAAAACCACTTTTCGCACGATGGTCAACCAATACAAACAACAGCGCCGCTGGGCGTGGGGAGTGGAGAATGTTCCCTATGTCTTTTTCAATCTTTTTTTCAGTCCCGCGGCAAAAAAAATATCTTTGCGGGAAAAATTGTTCCATGTTGGCACGATGTTGGAAGGTTTCTGGTCGTGGGCGACGGCGGCTTTGCTCACTTTCGGATTGGCGTGGCTGCCGCTGTTTTTGGGCGGCCAGGATTTCGGCACCACTCTGCTTTCCTATAATTTGCCGCGGTTCACTTCGGTGATTATGACCATGGCGATGGCCGGGATGATGATTTCGGCGATCATCAGCATGCTTTTATTGCCGCCGCGGCCGAAAAATTACGGCCGATGGCGGCATTTTTCAATGTTTTTGCAATGGTTGCTTTTGCCGGTGACGCTGATAGTTTTCGGCGCGTTTCCGGCGCTGGAATCCCAAACTCGCATGATCCTCAACAAACCCCTCGGTTTTTGGGTCACGGAAAAAGGAGACAAAGGCAAAAAATAGGGCTGATGTTAAGATTAACCTGATAATTACTAACCTTGACTTTAATAAAAATAAGGTTAAAATAGAATTGTAGTTATAAATCAACCTAAAACTATGTTAATCAAGCGGGAAATTTTTCAAGAATTAAAGGAACATTTGACTCAAAAAGAAATTTCTTTGTTGGTTGGTCCGCGGCAAGTCGGCAAAACCACATTGATGCGCGAATTGGTCGCGCATCTTGAAAGTATCGGTAAAAAGTATATTTTTTTAAGTTTGGACAATGAGGCGGATGAAAAATATTTCACGAGCCAGGCGGAATTGATTGAAAAGATCAAAATTCATCTTGCGCCCGGGAGTTTTGTTTTTATTGATGAGATCCAGCGGAAAAAGGATGCCGGGATTTTTTTGAAGGGAATCTATGATTTGGACTTGCCATATAAACTTATTGTTTCCGGATCCGGCAGTTTGGAACTGAAAGAAAAAATTCACGAATCGTTGGCCGGACGAAAAAGAATTTTCGAAATTAATCCGGTCAATTTTAAGGAATTTGCAAATTTCAAAACCGATTACCGCCATGAAGACAGAATTGGAAGTTATTTCGAAATAGAAAAAGATAGAACGAAAACTTTTTTAAAAGAATATCTCAATTTCGGCGGTTATCCGCGCGTTATTTTGGCATCTCATGTTTTGGAGAAAAATAAAATAATGGGGGAGATTTTTCGCAGTTGCGTTGAAAAAGACTTACTTTCGCTTTTGGAAATCGACCGGCCGGAAGCGTTTTCGTTAATGATTAAAATCATCGCCAGCCAATCCGGGCAAATTTTGAATTATTCAAAATTGGGACAGCAAATAGGTTTGACTTTTGCGCCGTTGAAAAAATATTTGTGGTATGCGCAAAAGATTTTTTTGCTCAAAATCGTTCGGCCGTATTTTACCAATAAGCAAAAAGAAATCACTCGGTCGCCGGTGGCGTATTTCCATGATCTTGGCTTGCGTAATTTTTCCATAGAATTAATGGGGGTGTTGTCCGATCCGCAAAGCTTTTCTTTTGTGTTTCAAAATTTTGTTTTGAATATTTTGCGCGAAAAAGAAAAAAATTCGGCAGCGACAATAAATTTTTGGCGCACTATCGCCGGCGCCGAAGTGGATTTCGTAATCAATCGCGGCCGGGAAGTGGTGCCGATTGAGGTTAAATATATTGATTTGAAGTCGCCGGTTTTGGGGAAATCATTGCTGTCGTTCATTGAAAAATACGAACCTAATGAAGCGTGGGTGGTCAATTTGTCATTGGAAACGGAGATTAAACATAAAACCACAGCGGTAAAATTCATTCCATATTGGAAAGTATAAAAGACATTCAATAATCAAAGCCATGGAAATTGAAGCAAAAATTGAAAATCCGGCAATTAAAAAAAGGTTGAACGATTTAGATTCGGACAACCCAAGGATGATTAAGGAAGCGGTGAATTATTTGGCGCGGCGAGACAAGAACAAGCAATTAAAAACGGCATTGCGCGACATTGTTGAGAATTTTCAGATTTGCGAATCGTTGGCGGCGATTTGGGCGATCGTTATTTTGGGTATTATGCGCGACAAAGAGGCGGTTT
This sequence comes from Candidatus Pacearchaeota archaeon, assembly GCA_035362275.1. GTDB lineage: Bacteria > Patescibacteriota > Minisyncoccia > Minisyncoccales > UBA5738 > UBA5738. The sequence goes on from DAOSDI010000016.1 coordinate 13,916, forward strand.
ATTGCTTGCTGGATGTTTTTGAAAGCGATGAGGATTTTACGCAAGAAGCGGCCGCTGATGCACTGGTATTGATAGAAAGAGCTCATCCGGGCTCGGTTGTGCCTGCCACGATTGAGTTTATTGAGCGGAGAATTGACAATGATCCGTTTCATGCAAAAATTTTTGCTGTTGGCGTGTTGGGCGAATTCGTAGATCAAATCTCGGTTAAAAATTTTTTAATAAAATTATTCGAAAAAGACAAAGATATCCAAGATTTTATTAGTAGTATTTTGGTTAATACCAAGGATAAAAGAATTTTAGAACTTTTGAAGAGATCTTTGGTGTTTGCTGAACAAGTGGAAGATGATATTGCGACAAATGAAATGAAGTGGCATTATTATTATTTGGCCAATGGCATCAGCTATGCGGAAAAATATCCCGATAACAAATTATGGAAACAAAATTGGGAGCAAAGGTGGGAACATTTGCTGGAGAGAGTTGCCAAGGGGGACAATGAAGATGATTGTAACGATGGAATGGATACGGAAAAGATGGAAGAAAGATTTAAAGAAATGGAGCGCAAATTCAAGGGTAGCGAATTGGATAAACAATTTCAAAAAGAGTTGGCGGAGCGGGACGCGCAAAAGATTGAGCTGTTTTGTTTGGCAAAATGGCTTGAAATTCGCCAGCGGTCGGATTTTGAAGATGAATTTCAGCGAGCGCTGGATTTGGTCGGCGCGGGCGATATTTGGCAAGTGGAGGATATCCAAAAAATAATGAACGAGAGCTGTTCATCCGGCCCGATTGTGAAAATGATTTCCGAAAAAATAAATTTACCCGACGAAAAATCACTTACCGCGTTTTTTGAATACGCCAATCAACTTTGGAACAACACCCCCCGCGAAGAATTATTCGGTTTAACTCCTGCGGAAAAAATGGAAATTTATTATTTGTCGCAAGAATGAATTTTGCCGATGTTGGAATCCCAGACCCGCATGATCATCAACAAACCCCTCGGTTTTTGGGTCACGGAAAAACAAGGGAGGAAGAAATGATTTTGGGATAATTTTTGTTTGACAGAACATTAATTCGTGATTATCGTTAAAGTATAGAAAGGGTTAATTTTATGGCCAAGATAAATCAAAAAAAATACAAAAACGCGATTATATTTTTCGCGCAAAAAATTAAAAATGGAACCCTGGGAAAATTGAAGATGATGAAACTTCTTTATTATCTTGATTTTGATTTTTTTGAGAAATACGGCCGTTCGGTTACCGGTGACGAATATTTGCGTTTTGACAACGGGCCGGTGCCGCGGATGGGGGAAAAAATGCTCAAAGAAATGAGCGGCAAGGAGATTAAAATCCTTCGCAAAAAAATCGGCAATGGCTATAACGATCAGATGTTGATTGAAGCGATGGTTGATTTCGATGTCAATGTTTTTGATAAAGAAGAATTGTTGATGCTGGGAGAAATCGCCGCCAAATGGGAAAAATTTACCGGTTCGGAAATTAAAAATGCCAGTCATGGCGAAGCCCCATGGATTGCCGCCAAACCGAACGAAGCCATTGATTATAATTTGGTTTATTACCGTAACAAATACGGCGAGATGGCCAAAATCTGAAAATGGAAATCGCTTGGCACGATAACATCGAAAACGATTTGAAAAGTTTGCGCCGTTATCCCGCACCGCGAACCTCGCTGGAAGCGTGGCAGCGGCTTTTTTGTTTGAAGGGGGTCAGGGAAATGCCGGCAGTTGATCAATTTCCCGGATTTGGCAACGGCAAAATCTATAAGGGCCGAGTGGTACCGCTGCAAGAAAACGTTGGTAAGTCAAAAGGGTATCGGGTGATTTTTCAAATTACCGATTCCGCCGATTGTTGCTTGATTTTGGTTTTTTCGCGCCATGGAATTTACAAAACCGAAAAAGAATTGATTAATCTGATAAAATCAAGATTGGGCTAATTTTTGTTTTCTATTCCAAATGGGCGCGGGCGGAGAAATGAGTGATGCGGGCGCGCAGTTGGGGATGGCGCGACAAGTCCGGGTCGTTTTGCAAAATTCCTTTGGCGGCCGCGCGGGATTTTTCCACCAGGAAAACATCGGCCAGCGAGGCCATTGCCAAATCCGGCGCGCCCCATTGCTGACTGCCGAACACTTCTCCCGGGCCGCGGATTTCCAGATCTTTTTCGGCCAGTTGAAATCCGCTGTCAAATTTAAGCATCGCGTTGAGCCGTCTCGTCGGATAGTCGGAAAACAGCAGGCAATATGACTGGTGCTCGCCGCGTCCCACGCGCCCGCGGAATTGGTGCAGTTGCGCCAGTCCGAATTTGTGCGATCCTTCAATGGCCATAATGGCGGCGTTGGGGATGTCAATGCCCACTTCAATCACCGATGTGGACACCAGAATATCAGTTTTTCCGGCTTTCATTTTGTCCATTGCCTCCTGTTTTTCGGCGGCTTTCATTTTGCCGTGCAACATCCCGATGCGCAGTTCGGGAAAGATTTCTTTTGACAACTTTTCATATTCTTCTTTCACGGCCTTCACGGCATTGGCGCCCGACCAATCGGCCTTGGGGTCAAACAAAATTCCATCCCTCTTAATTTCCGGCTGGCCTTCTTCGGGGTCAATGCGCGGGCAGATCACGAACGCCTGTTGTCCCGATCCTATTTCCCGCCGGATAAATTCGTACGCGCCGGCGCGATCATCGGGCAAAATGATTTTTGTTTCAATTTTTTTTCTTCCCGACGGCATCTGGTCAATCAGCGATAAATCCAAATCGCCATAAACGGTGAGTGCCAATGTGCGGGGGATGGGGGTGGCGGTCATTGACAGCAAGTGCGGGACGGGCCGGTTTTCCTTTTTTGTCTGCCGGTTTTTTGCCAGCGTTGCGCGCTGGTCAATGCCGAAACGGTGCTGTTCGTCCAATATCACCAAATTCAGATTTTTGAATTCCACGCCTTTTTGTATCAATGCGTTGGTGCCGATCAAGATTTGCGTATCGCCGCTTTTTACCAGATCCAGCGCCGCTTTTTTGGACACCTTGCCGTAAGAGGAGGCCGCGCAGGTTTTGGCGCACAGAATGCCGATTTCAACGCCGAAAGGAGACAGCAGTTTGGAAAAGCTTTCATAATGTTGATTGGCCAAAATTTCGGTGGGCACCATCACCGCGGTTTGTCCGCCGGATTTGGCCGCCGCCAGCGCGGCAATCATGGCCACGATGGTTTTTCCCGAACCGACATCGCCCTGCAAAAGCCGGTTTGCCGGGTGGGGCTTTCCCATATCTTTCAAGATTTGCCAGGCGGTTTTGCGCTGGGCGTCGGTGAGTGAAAACGGCAGTGATTGCACGAATTTTTTGATCAATTTTTCGTCAAAAGGAATGGCGCGCGCGGTTTCCCGGTTGAGGCGCATGCGCTGGCGCAAAACCGCCAGCTGGATGAAAAACAATTCTTCAAACGCAAACCGCTTGCGGGCCATTGCCGCTTCCTCTTCGGAATCCGGAAAGTGGATTTGTTTGATTGCTTCTCCGAACGACATAAAATCATACGCTTCCAAAACGGTTCTCGGCAAAGGATCGGCGATTTTTGCGGCTTGCCCCAACAGCGGCTTGATGATGTATCTCAGCCAGCGGCTGGTAACGCCGGCAGTTTCCGGATATACCGGCACCAGCCGTCCCGTGTGCGTGTAGTCGTCTTCGCCGCCGCCCGCGTCGCGCACTTTTTCATACATCGGATTGGAAAGATATTTGGCGCCTCGTTTTTCCGCCAGTTTTCCCGCCAGGCAAACCATGGTTCCTTTTTTGAACGTTGACGCCAAATAGGGCTGGTTGAACCACGCCGCTTTAACTTGCCCGGTGCCGTCTTTGACAATCGCGTCAACGATGGTCATGTGGCGCTTCCAAATGCGCACCATTTTTACGCTTTGAATTTCCCCTTGGATGCAGGCGGTTTTGCCAACTTCCAAATCCGCGATATTGGTCCGCGCCGAAAAATCCTGATAGCGGGAAGGGAAATGATAGATCAGATCGCGCATCGTCAAGATGCCCAGATTTTTCAATCGGGTTTGGTAGGCCGAAGAGATCCTGGTAAAATTTTCAATCGGGATTTCTAAATTCATATTTTTAATGCTACAATGGATGCAATAAAAAATAAACAAAAATATGGCGCAAAACAATCAAGAAATCAGCTCTTTTTCCACGATCCTGATTTTGATAGTTATGGCGGTGGCTTTTTTGCCCACGGCCACGAAAATTTTCGGACCGGTAGCGCCGGTAATGATCATTGCCGGATTGATACTGATAATCTTGCTGATCGGACTGCGGGTGATTGACCAATATGATCGGGGGATCGTGCTCACTTTGGGGCAATATTCGGGGACGCGCGGGCCGGGGCTTACCTGGATTCTGGTGGGCATTCAGCGGATGATCAAGGTGGATATGCGTATTACCACAGTGGACATTCCGTCGCAGGAAGTGATCACCAAAGACAATGTGCCGGTGGGCATTAATGCGGTGGTTTATTTCCAAGTGGAATCGGCGGAAAAATCAATATTGAACATTAAAGACTACACTCTTGCCGTGGCGCAATACGCGCAGGCGGCGTTGCGCGATGTCATTGGCGGCATTGAACTTGACCCGCTGTTGTCGGAGCGGGAAAAAATTTCCGAAGAGATCAAAAAAATCGTGGACACCGCCACCGACAGCTGGGGGATTAACGTTACCGATATCAAAATCCAGGACATTGAATTGCCGGCGGATATGAAGCGGGTGATGGCAAAACAGGCTGAATCCGAACGCGAACGCCGCGCCATTATCATTCGCGCCGAAGGCGAATTCCAAGCGTCAACGAAATTGGCCGAAGCCGCCAAAATGCTCACTGAAACCCCGGGCGGCCTTTCAATGCGCACATTGCAAACCATCGAAAAGATCAATCCCGATCCGTCCAAGACCGTGATTTTCGCCCTGCCGGTGGAAATTATGGAGGGCTTCAAAAAACTTGCCGGCAAGTAAAAATTTTCCGGACAGACATTGACATTGTCCAAAATATCAAATATATATAGAATATAAAGTCTCCTGCGCCTACCTTGGTAGTGTGCAGGATTTTGTTTATAATGAGGGTATGGCCGGCAAAGAAAGAATCAATATATACATTGATGGCGGCAATTTTCACCATTTGGTTTTAAAAAAGCTCGGGATTGATGAGTTGGACTTTGAATTTGACAAATTCGCTGATTTTTTGGCGGAGGATCGTAAAATAGCGGATATGGGAAAACGATTTTATATTGGCACGGTCAGGGAAAAGATTGGCGATGCGCAGAGCAAAGAGGCGATGGCGCGCCAAACCAAACTTTTTACCAATTTGCGATTAGGCGATTGGGAAATAAAAACCAGCAAATTAAGAATGCGAACGGAAAAGATAATTATTGATAAAAGAGTTGCTGATTATAAGAAAATTATTCAGGCCGGAATTCAAGAAATCAATGTCAACAGAATGAGAGAAAAGGGTATTGATGTCAAGTTAGCAACGGATTTGATTGTTGGCGCAATTGATAATAAATACGATACGGCGGTAATTGTCAGTTCCGACACTGATTTGGCGCCATCAATTGATTGGATAAGATTGAGATTGAAAAAGAAAGTGGAATATGTCGGTTTTTCAATAAATTCTTTAAAAATTCCGCAAGAAAAATCAACGCCGTCGCAGGGTATGATCACTCATTCGGATATTCAGCGGATTTTGGTTGAATCGGATGTTAAAAAATTTGTTAAACAAAAATTATTTTAAATTATAGTAAATAAAAATTATGTTTGTAATCAAAGAACCGGAAAATTACAGTTTTGATAAAATCGGACATAGGGGTAAAGTATTTCCGATAGAAGAATTAACCCGCAAAACGCAATTTGTTTTGATTGAAGTTGAAGATAGGCTTGAAGATACGATTCGCCAGCGCGAGTGCGATTTTTGCTATTACATTTTGGAAGGCAGCGGATATTTTGAAATTAACGGCAACCGCGAGAATTGCGCGACGGGGGATTTGGTGGTAATTCCGGCCGGAAACAAATTCACCTACAAAGGCAGAATGAAACTGCTTTTGAATTGCACTCCGCCGTGGCGCGAGGAACAGGAAGAAACAATAAAATAGAACAGGTTTTTGTTTTGGCAATAAACCTGCCGATGGTACAATGGTGGCATAAGACAATACCATGAAAATTATAATCAAAAAGATCATTGTTTCGGGGTTGCTCGCGCTCGCGATATTCTTCGCGGCCGCCGGGCCGGGTGCGGCGCAATACGAAAACCAAGCGGCGTTGTTGGTTCAGATCGAGGAAGTCAAACGCCAGATTTTGATATTGCAGATACAGCTCATTCAGACGAAAATTTACGACTTGCAAATTCAATTGGCGCAATTGCAACTTTCGCCGGCGTTCATTGATGTTATTTGGCCCGCCGGCGAAGAAAATTTGGAAAACCGGCACTATTATTATATTCTTTGGGAAGCGCAGGGGGTGGAAAATGTTTCCATTGAACTGAAAACTCCGGGAAGCGCGCGTGTTATCGCAGAGAATGTTCCCGCCGCCGAAGGGCGCTGGTATTGGAATACGGGCAGTATTGCCGGCGACAGTTACCGGATCCGGATTTTTGACGCGGCAAATCCCAAAATTGCCGGCGAGACGGCAAAAGCTTTCACGATTTTTGACAACTCTCTGAAAAACAAATGCGTTGACGGCACGGTGGCCGGCCAATGTTCCGCGGACAAGCCCAAGCTGTGCTTTGACACTGAAATCGGCTTGATTGACGCCTGTAAATCCTGCGGCTGTCCGTCCGGACAATATTGCGGCACCGACTCCAAATGCCGGTGATTGTGATTCCAAATGTTGATGTAAAAATTCAATAAAATTTTTGCACAGATTTTTGTGCGGAAATTTTTTTAAGATAACAAATAAAAATTCAACTATGGCCGTATTAATTAATTTTAAAATTTGCGACAACGCCAAAGAATGCAGTGGCATTGCGGTGTGCAAGACCGGCGCGTTGTTTTGGGATGGAAAAAGAAAAAGTGTTTCCATTGATAATTCAAAATGCGTTTCTTGTGGCGCTTGCGAAAAGGCGTGCATGGTGGGCGCGATTCGGGTGGCAAAAAACAGCAAAGAACATGCTAAAATTAAGAAGGAAATTGATAATGACCCGCGCAAGATTGCCGATTTATGGGCGGATCGCTATGGTGCTCAACCGGTGCATCCGGCGTTTTTGGAAGAGGAAAATAATTTTAATTTAGAAAAAATGCGCGCCGGTAAAATATGTGTTATTGAGATTTTTAACGACGATTCTATTATGTGTTTGTTGCATTCAATTCCGGTGAAAGATTTGTTTGGCGACTTCAATGTCGATTATTTAAAATTAAAAATTTCAAGCAACGATTTTCTTAAAAAATACAAAATTGCCGAATTGCCGGCATTGTTGTTTTTTAAAAATAGAAAATTATTGGGAAAAATTGAGGGATATTATGACATTTCCGGAAAACCGTGTTTGGAAGAAGCGATCAAAAAGATTTTAAAATGATTTTGACAGAATGGCAAAAATCAGTTAATCTTGCCCCGGGTGTTTGAAATGGTAAAATTGATTGCCAAAGAGATTGATTTTGCGGCCGCCGCAGAGGAATTGAGGCGAGCGGGGATATATTTATCAAAAAAAGATTGCCCTGTTGCAACGGTTGTTTTGCTTCAATTGAGAGATTTGGAAAGAGCGGCGGGCACGATCATCAAGCAAGAAATTGATGATGGTTGCTGGCTTAACAGCAAGAAAGTGGAAATTGAGATTGAAAATCCGCACCATGTTTTTCTTATCAGAATGGCTCTTGATATGTTGCAAAGGGGGTACCATATTGTTCCTAAAAAAGAAAATAACGCCGGAGCTAAATAGCTCTTTTTTTATAGATTGGGTGAGGCAGGATGACAAAAAGTTGTCGCGGGATTAAAATAAAGCTGTTTTTGGATTCGGCGGGGATTGTGCCGGGGATCGCGGATGAATTTTAAAAGATTTCAAATAAAACACATAATTTATGATGGAGTTAATTTTTCTTTTGTTGTTTTTGCTTGTTGCGCTGCATTTAAAAAACCAGATTGAGGGATTGAGGGGAGAGATCGATTCTTTGCGGGCGCGTTTTGACGCCGCAAAAGGAAAGGCAATCCAGACTGCCGCCGCTCCCGAATTGCCGGCGCAAATTGAAAAGGAAGCATCGGTTGTGCTCTCCGATTCCTCTTCTCCTTTGCCGGTGTCCAAAAAAGAAGATTCCGGAAGTTTTGAGTTCAAAATGGGAAGCAAATTTTTTACCGGCGTGGGCGTGGTGGCGATTATTTGCGCCGCCGGGTTTTTTCTGCGTTACGCGTTTGAAAATGATTTGATCAATGAATGGGGGCGCGTGGCGCTGGGAGCGATTGCGGGCGCGACCCTTCTGGCGGTGGGCGAATTGACGCGCAAAAAGTATCCGAATTACGGCCAGGCGCTTACCGGCGGCGGGTTGGGGGTTTTGTATGTTTCTTTTTACGCGGCTTTCAGTTTTTACCAGTTGGTTGTCCAGCCGGCGGCCTTTCTTTCCATGATCGGGGTCACGGCCGCGGGAATATTGCTTTCTTTGAGGCAGAATTCAATGAGCCTGGCGATTTTCGCGCAGGTCGGCGGCTTTTTGACGCCGCTTTTGATTGATAACGGCGCGGGGAGTCCCCATATTCCGTTTTTGTATATCGCATTGCTGAATTTGGCGATATTTTTAACGGCTTTCTGCAAATTGTGGGCGCCGCTTTCCTTGACCGGGATCATCGGAACGGCGCTTGCTTACGGCTATTGGTACGTGAATTTTTACACGGCGGATCAATTTTTTCCGGCGCTTGCTTATGCCAGCTTGTTTTTCGCCATTTTTCTCGCGATTTCTTTTATCCAACACTACGTCAAAAAAGCCGGGGAGAACGCTTGGGACTTGCTGGTCGTAATTTTGGCGCCCTTGCTTTATTTTCATGCCGCTTATCCCGTGATTGATCCGCTATACCCGCAATTATCGGGGCCTTTTGTCGCCGGTTTGGGAATTTTGTATTGCTTGCTGGCGGTGATGGCGGGCAGAGCGCGTTTGCGATCGTCGCTTTTTCGCCATTTTCTGATGAGTGCCGGATTTATTTTGCTGTCAATTGCCGTGCCCATCCAATTTGACGGCAAATGGATTGTCGTCGGCTGGGCCGCCGAGGCGGTGGCCTTCATCAGCTCCGGATTTAAAATGAATTTTGGGGCATATCGCTTGATGGGGAACGGTTTGCTGATGTTAACCCTTTTTAAGGTATTATTTTTTGGAGAGTCGTTGTCGTTGACCGCGCGCCCGATTATCAATGATCGTTTTTTCGCCTACGCCGCGTTCTTTATCGCCGCGGCGGCCGCGGCATATCTGTATCGCCGTTGTCGGCAATCGGCCAACGAAAATGAAAAATCCGTTTTTTCAATTTTGGTGCTGGCCGCCGCCGGAATGTTTTTGTTGGGGGGCAGTCTCGAAATCGGTGATTTTTTTGCCGGCTATTGGTATCCGATTTTTTGGAGTATCGCCGGTTTGTTGTTCGCGTGGCTGTCATTTAAGGCATCCGCCGGAATTTTGCGTCCGGTCGCATATTTTGCTTTTGGCATTGCGTTTTTCCGCTTGCTGTTTGAAACCTCCGCTATTTTGTTGGTTAATTACAGCCCGATATTCAACACCCGGGTGATGGCGTTTGCCGTTTCGGCACTGCTGGGAAGAGCGTTTCTTTCAATACTGATCGGCAATAAAGAGAAAATTTCCGCGGATGAATATCGGCTTTTCCGTCCGATGTTGTTCGCTTATTTTCACGTTCTCATTCTGTGGGTTGCCAGCGCCGAAATTATAAGCACTTGCAATTTGGCAAAAATCGGCGCGGCAAAAACCGCGTTGCGGGAAATTGAAAATTTGAAAAACGTATTGCTATCCGCCGCTTGGATGGTCTACGGCGCGGCGCTGATGGTTTGGGGAATTGCCAAAAAAGCGATTTATGAGCGGTTTTCGGCGATCTGTTTGTTTGTCATTGTCATCGCGAAGGTTTTTTTGGTGGATACCGCCAATTTGGGCGACCTTTACCGTTTCTTTTCTTTTATCATTATGGGATGCGTGTTGTTGTTCACCGGCTATCTCTATTATCGCTTTCAGGATCGCATCCATGAGTTTATCCAGGGGAAATAGGCGGTAAAATCCTTGACACTCCGGCGCGGAAAAAGTTAAAATCAGGCCATAAAGGTCTGTCAGTGACAACAAACTGATTAACCGCAAAATTCAATTTCTAGGGTTGAATTTTGCAAAGCAATGTTTAAATTTGACGACGAAGAAGAAAAAGAAGAAGGCGGTAACGAAGGCGACGCGTAGCTTGAAATTTCAAAAAATAAAAACGGATGTTATATCCGTTTTTATTTATTTGCCGAATATTTTGATAATTTTGACAGCAATAAAAAATAAAAATATGGAAAACAAAAACGGCGAAATGTTTTTTGACGATTGCCCGATTTGCCGGGCAATGAAGGCCGCGCAGGAACGGGGCAGGGAACTGTCGCTGGAAGAATTAAAAGAGGCGTTTCAAGAAGCCAAAGACCAAGGCGGAGTCGTCGGCGGCGAATGGTTTGAAAAATAAAGATAATTAAAAATATCAGCAGTAATTTTACGGACATTCTCACATTCTTGAGAATGTGAGAATGTCCGTAAATGGTTTTCATGTTGGTTTATAATCACGGTAGTTGCCGGGAAAATAAAATCGCGTTGACATTTG
>DAOSDI010000017.1:0-24341 GCA_035362275.1 Candidatus Pacearchaeota archaeon
CGGAAATTGTTAAAAAATTTGGCAGCCGGTAAAAAATTTCATCATTCGCCCGGAATTAAAACCACTTGCCCCAATCCAAGATTCAGCGGTTTTTTAATCGAAAAAATTTTGCGGCAAAAAAGAAAAATGTGATATAATGACAATATCAAATCATTGAATTTCAGGTTTTGATTTTTTGTTATGAATTTCACCATTCCGCAATTCATTGAGATGGAGTCCAAGATCGTGGGGCCGCTCACTTTCAAGCAGTTCGTGTTCGTCGGCATCGGTGTGACGATATCGTTTTTAATCTATTTTACCGTCGGCAAGGCGAGCATGCCGATGGCGCTGGCGCTGATTATCATCGTGGGCGGAATCGCCGGCGCGCTGGCATTCATAAAAATTGACGGCGTTGACATTGTCAAAGTGCTCCAGCATTACATCGCCTTTGCGATGGCGCCGCGGATATTTTTGTGGCAGGGCTTCAATCTTCCCAACCAGCGCGTGGTGGACCGGGGGACCATCACTCTGCAAAAAGCGCCCACCACGATCAAAATCGCGTCTTCACCGAAAAAAAACAACTGGCGGCGTATCCGCGACTATATGGAAACCGCGTAGAAAATCCAAAATTAAAAAATAAAAATTTTGGAGTTGGAATTTTTGAAAAATCCCAGCGATATATGTTATTCATTAATTTTGCATTTTTATTTTTCAATTTTTAATTTGGAACATGGCAATTCTTTCCACTCAACAATTTTTGGAAATTGATCAGATCAAAGACGGCATTTTGGTGTTGAAAAACAAGGGCTTGCGGGGAATAATCATGGTAAATTCCATCAATTTCGCCCTGATGGCCGAAGAAGAACAAAACGCCGTCATCGGACAATACCAGAATTTTTTGAATTCTCTGGATTTTTCCCTGCAAATTCTGGTACAGAGCCGCAAGTTAAACATCACCAGCTATTTGGACAAACTGCGCGATCTGGAAACGCGCCAGATCAACGACCTTTTGCGCACCCAGATCGTGGAATACCGGAATTTTATCAACGAAATCGTTTCGGGGGGCACGATTATGAACAAAACCTTCTATGTGATCGTCCCTTTCCAGCCGATAATGCTTCCCAGTTTGGCGGGCGCGGGCGGAAAAAACGCGGCGGCCAACCGCGAAAAAATCGCGCGGGCGGCACAGGAACAATTTGAACAGAGCAAAACTCAGTTGGCGCAGAGAATGGAATTCGTGGCGCTGGGACTCCGCCGTTGCGGCCTGCAATGCGTGCCGTTAAACAGCCTGGAAATCGCCGAATTTTTGTGGGGCTCGCACCATCTTGAAGATTCGGAGCGCGGCTATTATCCGGAAATCCCCCCGGAGCTGATCCAATAGAGCTAATTCCGAAAATTCAAAATGACAAATCCTAAACTCTAAACAAGCACAAATTTCAAAATTCAAAAGCCAAAACAAAAAATGCAAGATTGCAATGCTCCGATTTTGAATTTTGATATTTGGTTTTGTTTAGGGTTTAGATATTAGGATTTAGAATTTAAAATAACATGGCTTTATTATCGTCGTCCAAAAAGAAGAAACGGATGGAATTGCCGGGACAGGAACTGCAAATGAAAACCATCAACATCCGGGACATCATCGCGCCATCGTCGATCGTTTTGGCATCGGACCATTTCAAGATCGGAGAACGGTGCGGAAAATCGTTTTTCATCTTTTCCTATCCGCGCTATTTGAATTCCGGATGGTTCACGCCGGTAATCAATCTGGACACTCCCATGGACGTGTCTTTCCATATCCACCCCATTGACACCGGCACCACACTGAAAGATTTGCGCAAAAAACTCACCGAAGTCCAGGCCGAAATTATGGAACGGCAGGAAAAGGGGCTGGTGCGCGATCCGGCGCTGGAAATCGCCTATCAAGACTTGGAAGGATTGCGCGATAAATTGCAGACCTCCACGGAAAGAATGTTCCGGCTGGGAATTTATCTTACCGCCTATGAAAAAGATGTGGCAAAATTACGGGATATTGAAACCACCCTGCGGTCGATTTTGGAATCAAAGCTGATCTACATCAAGCCATCGCTTTACCAGCAGAAAGAAGGCTTTATTTCCACTTGCCCGTACGGGATGGACCAGATCCAGACGTGGACGCCAATGAACACCAGCCCGCTGTCCTCAACATTCCCTTTCGTTTCCTTTGATCTTTCCGCCAACGAGGGGATCCTTTACGGCACCAATCTGCACAACAATTCGCTGATTCTCTTTGACCGTTTTTCAATGGAAAACGCCAACAGCGTGATTTTCGCCAAATCCGGTTCCGGGAAAAGCTACACCGTGAAATTGGAAATTCTAAGATCAATGATGATGGGGGTGGATGCCATCGTGGTTGACCCGGAAAATGAATTCAAAACTCTGGCCGAGGCTACGGGGGGGTCGTTTTTGAACATTTCCCTGTCTTCGCCCTACCATATCAATCCTTTTGACCTGCCCGATCCGCGGGAAGACGAAAATCCCGCCGACGTCATCCGCTCCAATATCATCAACATCGTCGGTCTGGTGCGCATCCTTTTGGGCGGAATGACCCCCGAAGAAGACGCGATCATTGACCGGGCGCTCACCGAAGTCTATGCCGCCAAAGACATCACGCCGCAAACCGACCCCAAATTATGGGCCGGCCGTACGCCGCTGATGCAGGATCTGGAATCGGTTTTGGAGGGGATGGAAGGCGCCGACTCGCTGGTGCGGCGCATCCGCAAATTCACCCAAGGAACATACGCGGATTTTTTCAACCAGCCGACCAATATCTCGATGGAAAAGCCGCTGGTGGTTTTCGGTATACGCGATATGGAAAATGAATTCCGCACCTCGGCAATGTATGTCATTATGCATTACATTTGGAACAAGGTGCGCTCCAAATTGCGCAAACGGATTCTGGTGGTGGACGAGGCTTGGGTGTTGATGCAAAGCGAGGACGGCGCGTCCTTTTTGTACGGCCTGTGCAAACGGGCAAGAAAATACTGGCTGGGAGTAAGTACCATCACTCAAGACGTCGCCGATTTTATGCGTTCCAATTACGGCCAGCCGATCATCACCAACTCTTCCATTCAAATTCTGCTCAAACAATCGCCGGCCACGATTGACGTGGTGCAAAAAACTTTCAATCTCACCGAGAGGGAAAAGGGGATGCTCTTGGAAGCAGAGATCGGAGAGGGATTGTTTTTCGCCGGGCAAAAACACGTGGCCATGAAAGTGGTCGCCTCTTACGTTGAGGACCAAATTATCACCACCAACCCCGAAGAACTGGAAAAAATCAAGCGGGCGAAGGAAGAAATCCGAAAAAGCGCGGCGCAAGTGGCCGCCAAAGCGGCCCCGCCGCCGGAAATCGTCAATCGTGGCGGCACTTCATCCGGAGGAATTCCGTCCGCAAACGGCGGCAGCCCGGCAGTACCACCGGAAGAAACAAAGCCCGGATAGACCGGTGGCAAAGAGCAAAAAATCCGCGCTTAAAGCGCGGATTTTCGGACATTAAAAAACGGTTAAGCGGGCCTGACCACCACCCGCCGGTCGGCGTCGCACCCGCGGCTTTCGGTGGCCACGTCGCAACGCGCGGACAACTCCATATGCACAATCCGGCGCTCGTAAGAATTCATCGGGGGCAGGGAAATTTCTTTGTTTTCCAACGCCGCATCATCGGCGGCGGAAAGCGCCAGCTGGCGCAGATAATCTTTTCTTTTCTTCAAATAACCGTTAACATCCACATCAATAAAAACCGCCTCTCCGGCGACCTTGCGCGCCATTACCCGCAAAAGATGCCGCACCGCCGATAAAGTTTCCCCGTTCGGGCCGATTATCGCCGCCGCATCCCCGGTTTTGATTTCCACTTCCATAACACCGGCATCAGACAGATTGACGGCAATTTCCGCAGCAGCGTCAACCTTTGCCAACAGGTCCCGCGCAATTTTTTTAATTTCTTCAGAAGTGATTTTTTTGTCGTTCATATTTTTATCAATTTTAACCGTTTTTTTTCAAAATGTAGTATTGCTGGCCGACGGAAAAAATCCCGGAAGCGATCCAGTAAAGCCCCAGCGCGGACGGTAACGCCCAAAAGATCGCCACCGTTACCGCCGGAAAAACATATATCGTTTGCTTTTGCATCATTTCCGCAAATTGTTCGCTCTGGCTTTTTTCTTTGTCGCCGGCGGCGGAAACGGGAGGCATCATCATTTTTGCCTGGACAAATTGCAAAACTCCGGCGGCAACGGCAAACGCCGGGAACGAAGCCGCCAGATTAATGTGGTCCAAAAACATCGGATCCACCGACCCGGAATTGGAAACAAACCCGTAAAGCATCGCCAGCGATTCGTCCTTAAACCCGTCCCAAAAGACGCGGTAAAGCCCCCACAAAACCGGGATTTGCACCAGCAGAAGCAAAAATCCGCTTAACGGATTAACCTTGTTCTCCCGCCAAAGCGCCATCATTTCCAGCGCCTGTTTTTCTTTGTCATCTTTATATTTTTTTTGGATATCTTTCATTTTGGGTTGGATGCGCGCGGTCGCCTTTTGCACGCGGATCGCTTTGGCGGCCAGCGGATAAAGCAAAATCCGGATCGCCACCGTGAGCGCGATCACCGCAAAACCGAAATCCCCCAGCCAATGGTAAAAAAGAATCAATACGTTGAAAAGAGGTTGGTAGATCAATGCGTCAAAAATATTCATAAGAGTTAATTAAAAACCGGATTAAACGGATTGCGGCGGCAGAAGCCGGCTTTTTGCTAAAATTTTTTCCATTTCCGCCGCCAGCTCCCGGTAAGTTTTTTTCTCCGCGCCAGGGCGGGCAATGACGGCACAATCAAAACCGGGGATGACCCGCCCCATAAGTGCGGCGGAGGCGGCGCGGAGGCGGCGCTTGACCAAATTGCGCACCGGGGCCTTTTTTGAAACCCGCTTGGACACCACAAAACAAAAACGGGCGGCAGGCAGATCGTTTGCCGCCGCTCGGAGAGACAGCGCCGCCCCGCCGGCGGCAATTTTGCCGGCAAGAGCCCGCTTGACATCTTTTTCTTTTTTCAGGCGATTCTCCGGCGGCAACATTTTATTCTCAAAAATTAACAAAATCTTAAACCGAGAGTTTTTTTCTGCCTTTCGCCCGGCGCGACTTCAAAACCCGCCGGCCACCGACGGTCTTGGAACGTTCGCGAAACCCGTGCGTTTTACTTCTTTTTCTTTTTTTAGGCTGATAAGTTACACTCATATTGTTGATTGATTATTTTGGAATTATCACGCATTCATTCTACATTAAAAATCCAAAAAGGCAAGAGTCGGAGAGGCAACCACTCACTGAGTCCAAAATTCGGATTCTCTGGAAAAGGTCTAACCCTCGCGAGAACGCGAGGGTTAGACCTTTAAACCTTTAAAATACAAATACCCAGCGAGTGAACCCGGAGAGGATGGCCGCAAACAAGCACCGGCATTCTCCGGCCCGCTTGCAAAAAAAAATAAAACTGGCGATAATTGTCAATAGCGCTTATTTTAATGTTTTATCCACATTTTACCCATACTTTTCCACATTTTATCCACCATTGGAATCGCTTGCCGTTTTTGTTTTTTTGTTTTATAAAAACACTTATTCCAGCCTATAATTTCAAATTTTTGCCAGAAAATTTTCCTCTGGACGATAAAATCGGCAAAAAATTTCCCGGACGCACGAAATTTTCGGCAAGTCCGATAAAATTAATTTTCGGGTTACAATGAAGTTGTTAAATAATTGATCATCTTAAATAATGGAAACCCAAAATATAAACAATGAAAAAATCTGGCGGACGATTTTAGCCCAAGTGCAGTTGAGCGTTTCTCCGGCAATTTTTGCGACATGGTTTAAATCAACCAGCATTATTTCCATGGAAAACGGGGAAGCCAAGATCGCCGTTCCCAATTGTTTGGCCAAGGAATGGCTTGAACAAAAATACCGCAAGCAAATGATTGTTTTTTTGCGGGAGTTTGACGCCTCAATCCGGGAAGTTTTTTTTAAAGTCCAACAACCGCCAATCGACAAAAATATTTTTTCACGGGCACGGCAACCCGGTGGCGGACAGTTGGGGCTTGATGAATTCAAATTCAACAAGGAGACAAATTTAAATCCGAAATACCGTTTTGATTGTTTTATCGTGGGGCCGCACAACGAATTGGCGCATGCGGCCGCGGCCGCGGCCGCAGAAAAACCCGGCCAAACCTATAATCCGCTATTTATTTACGGCGGGGTTGGCTTGGGAAAAACCCACCTCTTGCAGGCAATCGGCAATAGAGTTGCTCACGATTTTCCCGAAAAAAAAATCCGTTATGTTCCCACGGAAAAACTAACCACCGAAATCATCAACGCCATCCGCAGCGGCACCATCCAAGATTTGCGCGCCAAATATTTGGACACCGCGGTTTTTATTATTGACGACATCCAGTTTATTTCCGGTAAAGACAAAACCCAGGATGAATTTTTTTATCTTTTTAACACCCTCTACAACAAAAACCTGCAAATCGTTTTGTCATCCGACCGGCCGCCAAAAGCGATCACCGAACTTTCCGACCGTCTGCGCTCGCGTTTTGAAGGGGGAATGATCGCCGACATCAGTTTGCCGGATTTTGAAACAAGGATGGCGATCCTGAAAGAAAAATGCCAAGTTATGAAAATTGATTTTCCCGATGAAATTCTGTCGGCAATCGCCGATACCATCCAAAACAACGTGCGGGAACTTGAGGGCGCCCTAACCAAGATCGCCGCGCATTTCAAATTAAAAAAAGAGTCGCCAACTCCCGAAATTTGCCGTGAAATCCTGTCGGCGATTAACCCAAAAAAAGTGGTTGGTTTTAAAAAAATCATCCAAGAAACCGCCACTTTTTATGAAATTAAAGAAAAAGATATTATTTCCGATTCGCGAAAAAAAGAGATTGTCGTTCCGCGGCAAGTGGTAATGTATCTCTTAAGAAACGAGATTAACGCTTCATTTCCTTTTATCGGCCGAAAAATGGGAAACAAAGATCACACCACAGTGATGCACGCCTATAAAAAAATCTCTTTAAAAATAAAAGAAGATTCGTCTTTTTCGGAAGAAATAAGCTTATTAAAAAATAAGATCTACAGCGCCTGATTTTATTTTTAAGATGTGTAAAAGGTGTTAATCAACTCCCAATAAAAACAATAATAACTTCTTAATAAAAGATGAAAAATAAAAATAAAAAAATCTGCCGGGAAAAAATCACCGGTTTTCCACAAATAATTAAACTATTATCACTATCAAAACCGCAACCTTAAAATAAGCCTATTGTGGTAATTATCCACCATAACTAATAATGATAATATTTAAAATAATAAACAATTAATAAAATTAATAAAAATGAAATTTAAAATTTTACGGGAAAAAATCAAACAAGCGGTGAGTGTTGCTGAAAAAATTACCGGAAAAGACACATCGTTGGCGATTTTGGGAAATATTATGTTAAAAGCGGAGGATAACCGTCTTTCCGTTATTGCCACTAATTTGGAAACCGGAATAATTTGGGATTTATTGGCAAAAACGGAAACCGCCGGCAGTGCGGTTTTATCGGCGGGGATATTTTCCGGCTTAATTTCTTCCTTACCGGGATCAACATTATTGATTGATAAAAAAAATGATACCATATCGGTAATTGATGGAAAAACAAAATCAAATTTAATTAGTTTGCCGCCGGAAGAATTTCCAACACTTCCGGTGATTGACGGCGGAGATTATTTTACCGTTCGTGCCGATGTTTTTTGTCGGGCGTTAGCGCAAGTGGCGGGTTTTAGCGGAACTTCGTCGGTTAAACCGGAAATAAACGGTGTTTGTGTGGTAATTAATGGTGATAATATTAAAATTGTTGCTACTGACAGTTTTCGTTTGGGAGAAAAAAAGATATCTGCCGCCGGCAAGGGCGGGTTATCCAAGGAATATTCAATAATTTTACCGGCAAGGGCGGTGCGGGAAATTATGATGGTGTTTGGCGGGATTCAAAAAAATATCATTATTTATTTATCCGACAATCAAATAATGGTTGATTTTTCGGATGACGAGGGTGGAGACCGGTCACGGATACGTTTTACGAGCCGTTTAATTGATGGTGAATTTCCGGATTATCAGGCAATTATTCCTGATTCGCACAGCGCTCAGATCGGCTTTTTAAAAAAAGAGATTCTTTTCCAATTAAAACCGGCGCAAATTTTTTCCGGGAAAAACAGCGAAATAACAGTGGATGTTTCCGTAAAAGATAAAACCGCCAAAATTGCCAGCCGGGCCGCCGAATTTGGCGGCTATGAAGGTGAAATGGAGTTGATTACCGCTGACGGAAAAGATCTTTCAATTGTCTTTAATAATCGTTTTTTAATTGACGGATTATCGGCGATTACCGGCGATGAGTGTTTTTTTGAATTTTCAGGGGATGATGGCCCGGCGCTTTTACGCACAAAAAATGATGATGATTTTATTTATATAATAATGCCGATCAAGAAATACTGATTTTATTCATCCACCAGAATATTCCGGGGATCTGCCCCGGAATGGTTTATTTAACCAAAAAACATCCCAGGAAGGAATTACGGGGTATTTTTTGGGGAGGGGATTATGGTTTGTTGAAATATTCTTGAGGTTGGCTTGCCAGAATTTTTTCCATAAAAGTGTGAAATATCGGTCCGGCAACCACTGAACCCGGCTCTCCTTTAATTATTGCATTATTGCTGTTTCCCGCCCATACGCCGGCGGCGATTGACGGGGTATAACCGATAATCCAGCCGTCTTTGTAGTTGCTGGTGGTGCCGGTCTTGACCGCGACTTGGTGGTTGGGAAAATAAAGCGGCGAATTGGCGCCGAAAATATAGGCGCGGGCGTTGTTATCCGAAAGAATGTCACTAATAAGATTAGCGCTGCGCTGGCTTAAAACTTTTTGCGGAGTTTTATTGTTTTTGTAAATGGAAAATCCGTTACCATCCTTAATGTCAACGATTCCTGCGGCCGGCATACGATAGCCTTCGTTGGCAAAAATTCCATAAGCGGAGACCGTATCCAATAAGGTAACTTCACCGCCGCCAAGCACCAGTGCCAAGCCGTAGAATGATGCCGGATTATTAAGAGTGGAGATTCCCATTTCCCTGGCCTTGGCAATACTATCGTTAAGCCCGGCCATTGAATTTAAAACTTGCACTGCCGGCACATTAAGCGATCCGGCCAGCGCCCGGCGAAGGGTTACCGGTCCCTGGAAGGTACCGGTATAGTTTTGGGGGCAATATTCTATTCCTCCCCATTTGCCGAAACATGTGGGGGTATCATTAACGATGCTGGTATCGGAATACCCCTTTTCAAACGCGGTAGCGTAGACAAAGGGTTTAAACGACGATCCCGGCTGGCGTCCGGGGTGCATGGTGGCAACATTGTATTGCGGATCAAACAGACAATCAACTCCCGGCGAGCAGTCTTCGGGATAGGGGTCGTCATAATAATTGCCGGTGCCCACGGTCATCGCTAAAACCTCTCCGTTTTTTGGGTCCAATGCGACCAGCGCCGCGTTGTGTGCGTAATAACGGTAATTGTTTTTGACGCCGTCGCGCACCACTTGTTCGGCGGTTTGTTGCATGTTCCAATTAAGAGAGGTGATCACCGTCAGTCCGTTTTCTTCCAAATATTGGCGGCCATATTCTTCCTCCAGTTGCTGTTTGATCCAGAGGGTAAAGTAGGGGGCCTTCATTTCGGTCTTTTTTTCAACAAACGCGACCGTTTCCTTTTTGGCGTCTTCGGCTTCCTGCCGGCTTAAATATCCGTCTTCGGCGGCCCGATCCAATACATAATTTTTGCGAGCCATTAAATCGTCAAAATGAGTTGGATAATAAGATGGCGACTGGATTAAAGATATCAAAGTTGCCTGCTGGGCTAGATTTAGTTCGTTGACGGGTTTGTTGAAATAATTGATACTGGCCGCCCCGACACCGTAAGTGTTTTGACCGAAGGGAACCTGGTTTAAATACCACTCTAAAACATCGTCTTTTTCGTAGCGGCGGGTGAGCTCAATGGCCATCACGATCTCGCGGATCTTCCTTTCGGCGGTTTTTTCGTTGGTGAGAAAGGTGGAGCGAATCAATTGTTGGGGAATGGTGGATCCGCCGGTAATTCTGCCGGTTTTAAAATAAGTCAAAAAGGAGCGGGTAATTCCCTCAATATCAATGCCGATGTTGTTTCTGTAAAAATTTTTGTCTTCGGCAGCCACGGCCATTTTTTCCATTGAATCCGGGATGGAGGCAAGATCGGCCCAGTTGCGTTTTTCTTCGCCGTAGATTTCGTAAAGAAGAATTGCGCCGGTGCGGTCGTAAATTTTGGTGGATTGAATGTTGTTTTTTTCCGAAAATTTTTCCGGCCGGGGAAGATCGCGCGTGTAATAAATGAAGACCATTCCGGCGAAAACGGCGCCGGCCAGTGCTAAAACGGCGGCGACCGCAAAAAGCCGCCCCAAGAAAACACCGAGCCTGCGTCTCCCGACGCCGTTCTTTGCAAAAAAAGATTTGAATTTTGACATTTTGGGATATTTAAATTAAAAAACCTTTGTGCGGATGATTTATTATTGTAGAATGAAATAATATGGAAATAAACACCGATCCGAAAAAAATCGCCGAAATTATGTCTCGCGGAATGTTTGAGGCAGTTGATCGCCGCGAATTGGAAAAGAAGCTGGCGTCCGGGAAAAAATTGCGCGTCAAATTGGGCATTGACCCCACCGCGCCGGATTTGCATCTGGGGCATGCGGCGGTTTTGCGCAAATTGCGCCAATTTCAAGACCTTGGACATCAAGCGGTTTTGATTGTGGGCGACTTTACCACCCTGATCGGCGATCCGTCGGGAAGGTCGGCCTCGCGCCCGCAAATTGACGGTGTGCAGATTCGGGATAACATGAAAGATTATATCAATCAAGCCGCCAAAGTGCTTGATGTTGAGAGCGCCGAGGTTCGCTATAACAGTGAATGGTTTTCCCCCAAGCCGATGCTGTTTTTGATGGATTTGGCAAAAAGATTTACCGTGGCCCGATTGATTGAGCGCGAAGATTTTCAAAAAAGGCTGAGTGCCGGCATGGATGTGAGTATGCTGGAGCTTTTATATCCGCTCCTGCAAGGATATGATTCGGTGGCGGTGGCCGCCGATGTGGAATTGGGCGGTTATGACCAGCGGCTGAACATTCTTTTTGGAAGAAAAGTCCAGCGGTCGTTTGATTTGCCCGAACAGGACGCGGTGTTTTGTCCATTGTTGCCGGGAATTGACGGTGGAAAGAAAATGTCAAAATCTGCGGGTAACTATATCGGTTTGGGGGAAAAGCCCGCCGAAATGTTTGGCAAAATAATGAAAATCGCCGATGCGTCAATGTGGGATTATTTTGAGATGCTCACCGATACCGGCTTGCCGGAAATTCAAAAATTGAAAAATGGCGTTGAGAGCGGAAAACAGCATCCGCGCGATGTTAAAATGATGCTGGCACACAAAATCATTTCGGGTTTTAACGGCGGAGATGCCGCGGATTCGGCCCAAAAAGAGTTTATCCGCGTAACGCAAGGGGGAGATTTGCCGTCGGACGTTCCCGCGGCGGAGATTAAAGAAAAATCGCTCAACATTCCCGATTTACTGGTCGGTTTGGGGGCGGTTAAGTCAAAGGGGGAAGCGCGGCGGCTGTGTGATCAAGGCGGAATAAAAATTGACGGTGTTGTCAAGAACGATTGGCAAGAAATGATTGAAATAAAACCGGAGATGGTGGTGCGGGTCGGTAAAAACAAATTTTTCAAGGTGAAATAATTGTTGATAACCGTGTGGACAAGCTGTTGGTGGATACTGGAAATCTTGTTTAAGAACTGTTAAAAACCGCGGGTAGGCCGCGGCTTTTGTTTTTGCTTGGTGTCTAACCGCCCGCGATTACCCGGGGGCTAGATTCTGGAAATCCAAAATTACAGATTCATACTGCGAATCAAATAAGTTGCCGCAATGGACAGCGCGTCGGCGGCATCATCGGGCTTGGGAATTTCTTCCAGCCGCAGAATTTTGCGGATTTCGCGCTGGACGTCTTTTTTGTCGCTTTTGACAAACCCGGTGACGGTCATTTTTACTTCAATGGGCGTGTAGCGGTAGACCGGCAGGCGTTTTTTGGCGGCGGCCAACAGGATCACGCCTTGTGCTTGCGACACCGGCACGATGGTTTTGGCGTTTTTGAAAAAAAACACGTTTTCCATTGCCAGCGCGTTGGGCCGATATTGGGCGATAACGCGGTTTAAATCCAGATGGATTTTATTGAGCCGGTGAGGGAGCGCCATCTCGGGCTTGGTGTCAATCGTGCCGTAGGCGACGCACTTTAATTTTGACGCCTTGTCGCCGATCGGCGACACCAGCCCGAAGCCGGTGGTGGCCAGACCCGGATCAATTCCAAGAATTATCATAAATGTAAAATGTAAAAATCAAAAATCAAAATGACAATGCAAAATTTAAAATTGTCAAATTCAAAGTAATTTCATTATACGCCCGCCCGCCCTTATTGCCCACCTTGACAAAATTTCTAAAATATGCTTATATAATTCCAGCACAAAATTTAAAATTAAAATTTATAAAAGGGTTTATTTTACATTTTTGGGAATAGAAAAGAATTGGAGTGATAAATGTGTTCCCTGAAATTAAACCGGAACTGAAGGGTAGATATTCAGAGGAAGCATTGCCCTTAAAAACAATAGACATCCATCAGATTGCAGGTAGTGCCGTGGCAGAGATTACATATTTTTTGTTATCAAGCCATTTTCTTTATGTGGAATTTTATGATGGCTTGAGGGCGTATAATGCGCGGATTACACATTTGGCGCAGAGGCCAAATAGCGATGGGAGGTTTTTATATTATGTTGACCGGTGGAAAATTGATCCCATTGTTTTGGTTTCAATGATCATAAATAACGCGCCATTTGAAGATAAAAGGGTGTGGAATTAGCCACCCCTGTTTTTTTAGCGTAAAATAAAACTCCGCAGGCGCGGAGTTTTTGATCGGTAATTATCAATTATCAATTATCAATGATAAATGATAGGGGGTTAGTCTTTTAAATTGGAATAGACTTCCTGGACGGAGTCGTTGTCGGTGAGCTTTTCAATGAGTTTTTCGTTTTGTTCCCTGATTTTTTCGTCGCCGGCCACTTCTTCTTTGGGCATCCATGCCAGCGAAAAGGATTCCACTTTGATGCCTTTTTCTTCCAGCGTTTTTTTGACGACTTCGGCGTTTTCGGGCGCGGTGCGCACTTCCAATATGTTCTCAAACCAATAAATATCGTCGGCGCCGGCTTCAATGGCGTCCATTTCCAGCGATTCTTTGTTCTGTTTGTTTTCGGGCTGGTCTTCCAGTTTGACAATCACCATTCCCTTGCGTTCAAACATCCAGCGGACGGCGCCTTCGCCGACCATCTTGCCGTTGTTTTGGTTCAAAATGGTCTTAACATCGTTGACGGCGCGGTTTTTGTTGTCGGTGATGCCTTCAACCAGCAACGCCACATTCCCCGGACCGTAGCCTTCAAAGAGAAAATCATAGAAAATCTCGCCCTCTCCGGGGCCGGTGGCGCGGGCGATCGCGCGCTCAATGTTGTCTTTGGGCATATTGATGCCCTTGGCCTGATCCAGCGCCATGCGCAGGCGCGAATTTATTTCGGGATTGGCGCCGCCCTCCTTGACGGCGACGGTGATCAGGCGCACCATTTTTGAGAACGCCGCGCCTCGTTTTTGGTCGGCGATACCCTTGGCGTGGGCGATGGTTTTGGCGTGTGAGTGTCCGGACATAGTAATAAAAATTTTTAGTTTTCAATTTTTCCCGCCATTGCGGGATCCCATGTCTGTGGGCAAGCTTCAAACATCAAAAAAATGCCGAAAAGTTGAAATTGAAAATAAAAAAGGAATTATTTAAGACGGGTTATGGCGATAATCGGCGCCAACAAAAAACTATCGCAAACGGTGTCTGCGTTAACGGGCTTATCCTATAACAAAAAGCCGTTTTGGTCAATGGCGGGCGGGGGCTTGACAAGAAAAAGCAAATATACTATAATGCACGAGTAATCAAAAATACCTCCAAACGCCCCGCCAAGACGGGGCAAACGAGAATCTCGGGATTGGGAGTCTGGAATTTTTTACGATGGGTGCTCCGGCTGCGGCGGGAACATACCTCGGGAAATTCCAAAAATTGGGCGCAGAACCAATTTGACTCCCGATCCCGGGATTTTTATTCATCCGCCAGAATACCCCGGGGCAAAGCCCCGGGGATGAATGGCGGGGAATCAAACTTTTCCGATCGCGTAACGTAGCGGAGCGTCGGATACGTCGGGGTTCTGCCCCGGCGTAGTTTATTTAAATTTTGAATTATTTTTCGGCAACTCTTTGCAATTCTTCAAGGGTAGTGATTCCTTGGGCGACCTTGATCAGCCCGTCCTGGTAGAGCGTGAGCATTCCCTTTCTTTTTACAATCTCCTTGATCCCCGGAATGGTGGGCGTGCCCAGCACGTAAGCCTGCAATTCATCATCAATCTTGAAGGCTTCGTAGATGCCCACGCGTCCGCGATAGCCGGTGTTGGCGCAATACCGGCATCCTTTGGCGCGCGCGATTTTCAATGTGTCGTCAATCTCCGGAAGGGCAACTCCCTTTTTCGCCAGATCCGGCGCGGCGCCGGCGAGCCCTTCCCTGATTTCGGCCAGTTCCTCTTCGGAGGGAGGTTCCTTGACGGCGCACTTTTCGCAAACGCGACGGACCAAACGCTGGGCGACGGCCATATTGATCGCCGGTCCAATATTGAACGGTTTGGCGCCCAAGCTGATCAGGCGCGGAATGGCGCCGATCGCGTCATTGGTGTGCAGGGTGGAGAACACCAAATGGCCGGTGAGCGCGGCCTGCAGAGCGATGTCCACGGTTTCCAGATCGCGGATTTCCCCGACCAGAATCACGTCCGGGTCTTGGCGCACGATGGCGCGCAATCCGGAAATAAAATCATAGCCTTTGTCGGGCTCCACCTGGGTTTGGGAAATTCCTTCCAAATGATATTCAATCGGGTCTTCAATCGTGACGATTTTCACTTCCGGGCTCTGCAGTTTTTTCAGGAACGCGTAGAGGGTAGTGGTTTTGCCCGATCCGGTGGGGCCGGTCACGATGATCATTCCGTTGGGGCGTTTTATCTGTTCCAGAAACATATCATAGAGATCTTTGCGCAAGCCTGCCTCTTCCAGCCCGATTAGGCTTTTCGGATTCAAAATTCTCATCACCACCGAGTCGCCGTATTCGGTGGGAAGGATTGAGGCGCGGATTTCCACGGAATTTTGGCCGGCGGCGATGGAAAAGCGGCCGTCCTGCGGCCGGTTGCTCACATTAAGCTTCATTTCGGAAAGCAGTTTCACGCGCGACACCAGCGCTTCGTAAGTTTTTTTATCAAAGGTGACGACATCCTGCAAAACGCCATCCAGCCGCACGCGCAGTTTGGCATCGTTTTCCTGGCCCTCAATGTGGACATCGGAGGAATCAAAAACAATGCCGCCGGCCAAAATGATCTCAATGATTTGGGTGACGGTGTTGTCGGGGTTGGCGAGGGTTCCTTGAATTTTGGCGCGGAACTCGTCCAAACCGAGCAAGTCAATTTTCAGCGAATCAATGAGTCCCTGCGGCAGAGTGATTTTTTGGGTGAGCTTTTGAGCGATTGCCATAAATATGCAAGAATAGAAATGAAGATGATTCTTCAAATTATCCCACTCTCGGGGAAAAGTCAATTTTGCCATGGGAAATAAACGACAGAGATACCGCGTTTTATCGCCGGCGCAAACAAAAAAAATAGGGTGTCTGCTGGCGAAAGAAATTTTGCGCGCCGGCGCGGGCGGCGCGGCGCGGGCGTTGGCGTTGTCCGGCCGGTTGGGCGCGGGCAAAACCAATTTCGTCCAGGGATTCGCGCGCGGGCTGGGCGTTAAAGAAGCGGTGGCCAGCCCGACGTTTGCGATCATCAAAAAATACGGCTTGCCGCCCGCTTCCGGGTTTAAAAATTTTTATCATATTGATTGCTACCGATTGGTTTCCGGGCGGGAACTGGCGGTTTTGGGGGCGGCAAAAATTTTCGGCGATCCGGAAAACATTGTGGCGGTGGAATGGCCCAAAATCGCCGCCGAAATTTTGCCTCGCGGGACGGTGGCGATCAATTTTGAGATTGTCAGTGAACGAAGCCGCGACATTGAGTTTGATTTTTAATTTCTCCGCTTCGGCATCGGCCGTTTGGCGCTCTCAATTATGAAAAACAAAAATTTTGTGGTGATTGACGGAAATTCGGTAGTCCACCGGGCGTTCCATGCCATGCCGGCGCTTACAAACCGGAAAGGAGAGCCGGTGGGGGCGGCGCACGGTTTTTTCCTTGCGTTGTTGCGGGCGATTGAAGATTTCCGCCCCGATTATCTGGCGGTTTGTTTTGACACCAAGGGCGGCACTTTCCGTGAGAGGTCGTTTGCGGGATATAAGGCCCAGCGTCCGGCGACGCCGCCGGAGTTGATTTGCCAGTTGGAAGCAATCCAATCTTTGCTGGCCGCGGCGGGCGTGGCGGTGTTCGCGATGGCGGATTTTGAGGCCGACGATCTGATTGCGTCGGTGGTGGCCGCGGCAAAAACGGAGAGCCGGGACATTGATTTTTTCATTTTGACGGGGGATTACGACAGCTTGCAGTTGGTGGACGGGCGGGTGAAGGCGTTTATCGTAAATCGCGGGGTAAAAAATGCCGTCATTTACGATGCGGACAAAGTGAAAGAAAAATTCGGCGTATCGCCGGCGCAGATTCCGGCGTTGAAAGCCCTCGCCGGGGATGCTTCGGACAATATCCCCGGCGCGCCGGGGATCGGCCCCAAGGCGGCGGTGGAAATTTTGTCAAAGTGCGGCACGCTGGAGCGGGCATTTGCCGAAATTGAAACTTCGCCGGACGGTTTTTGTTTTGGCGCGGGGAAGCACGGAGAAAATTTGAAAGACATTCTTTTGCGCCATAAAAAACAAATTTTCAATTTCCAAAAATTGGCGGCAATGATGGCCGATGCTCCGCTCGGGGCGGTGTTGGGAAAGTGCGACTTTAAAAATTTTTCCGCGGTGGGCGCCCGCGCCGCGCTATTGGAGAGAGGGCTTGCGGGGATCGCCAAGCGCCTGCCGGTCGCTGGGGCGGGGGTTAACCGAACCTTGTTTTGATTTTTTTGCACCGGCGCCGGATTTTTATGTTATAATAAAACCGTTGAAATCAACTCGTTGAAACGGAATTGCCGTTTCCAGCAAAAATGAATTTTATTGATTTTGTCAATCTGTTCGCATTGGCCGGAAAGCTCCTGTTTTTTTTGGCGAATGTGGTGGGGTTGCAATTGATCTTGTGGGCCTCGGCGGCGAATTGGCGCACAGTTTTCGGGAGAATGTTTTTAGCCGGCATTCTTTTTGTTTTGCTGTGGATGGACGCCGATTTCTTGAGTTCGCATGCAAGCGTGCTGTTTTCTTCCTCTGCGGCCGCGGTGGCGGCCGGGGGGTTTCGTGCCGTTTACGTTTTGATGGCGGTGTTCTTTGCCGCGTTCTACGTTTTCGCGCTGAATTTTCCCGGTGCTAATCCGCTGGATGCGGGCCGCCGCCGTAAAAGCAATTTTGCGCTGGCGTTGTGGGCGTTTTTGGGCATCGCGTCCTTTATGCCGTTGGTGGTCCGTGAAGCGGTTATCGGCGGCGCCATTCCGGTCGCGGCGTGGATTGTTCCCGGGCAATTGTTTTGGCTTTATGTTGTTGCTGCCGCTGTGTCGTTGGCGCTTTCATTTTTGGAATTATCGCGCAACCGCCGCTTTGCCGATGCGCAGAATCGGCAAAAAATCGGTCCGGTGGCGCTTTCGGCGGGGACTTTTGGAATTTTCAATTTGATTTTCAACGTTATCGCGCCGGCGCTGGGGGAATTTTGGGGATATGTCGGTTTTTTTGCGATGCCGGCAAATTACGTCATTACCATTTTGCTGGGATACGTCGTTTACCGCGCGGTGCACGACAAGCTTTTCGGCATCAAAATCATTTTGGTGGAGGTGTTCGTCGGGTTGATGGGCGCCAGCTTGCTGGCCCTGCCGATCTTTCTTGAATTGTTGTGGCAGAGAGCGTTGATGCTGGTTTTGTTCGTTCTTTTTTGTATTTTCGGGTATGTCCTGGTGCAAAGCACGGTCAAGGAGCTTCGGGAGAAAGAAGAGCTTGAATTGAAGGTTGCCCAAAGAACGCGGGAATTGGAACGGGCAAAAATGAATTTGGAAGAATTAAATGCCGTCCTGGAAATTCGCGTACGTGCCCGCACGCGGGAATTGGAGCTGCTTAACCAAACATTGGAAGAAAAAATCGTTGCGCGTACCAACGACCTTGAATCGAAAATCAAAGACTTGGAAACTTTTCAAAAAATCACCGTTGGGCGCGAACTGAAAATGATTGAATTAAAAGAAGAAAACGCGCGCCTGCGCGCCCAAATTTCAAATCCCGGGCAAAACAACCATCAAAATAATGGATAAAGCAATCGATTCTAATAGCATCCCTTTGCCGCCGGCGAAGCAATCGCCGGAGGATCAATCTTCGCGCGAGTGCGAATTGGCCAAATTGAGCGAGATAAGGGCGCGCCTTGAGGAAGCCAATGGTGTTTTGGAGATTCGCATTAACGCGAAAACCAGAGCGTTGCGCGAACTGGCTGCCAATCTGGAAAAAGAAATGAAGGAGCGGACCGAGGAATTGCGGCGCAAAGTGGCCGAATCCGAAAATTCCCGCGTGGCCTTGATGAATATGTTGGAAGATATGGAAGATTTGCGCCGCCGCGCCGAAGAAGAGAGGGAAAAGACGATGGCGATCATCGCCAATTTTTCCGACGGATTGATGTTTTTTGACGCGCGCGACCGTTTGGCGCTGGTCAATCCGCGAATAGAAAATTATTTTTCCATCAATAAGGCGGAAAGTAAAAATATGATTGGCGGCCGGATTTCCGATATTATCCGCTTTGCGCCGATGTCGCCGTTGGGAGAAATTTTTGCCGGTTCCCTGGAACATATTTCCCGGCGGGAATTTTCTTTGAATGAGAAAACGGTTTTTGAAGCGAGCGTTCTTGAGGTTGCCGGCCGCGTTGGCAAGATTGGCACACTTTTGATTATCCATGACATCAGCCGGGAAAAAATGGTGGAAAAAATGAAAACGGAATTTGTTTCCATTGCGGCTCACCAGTTGCGTACCCCGATTTCGGCGATCAAATGGACACTGAGAATGATTTTGGACGGGGATCTTGGTCCGATCAATGACGAGCAGAGGGAGTTTTTGGACAAAACCTACAAATCCAATGAACGAATGATCAATTTGATCAATGATCTTTTGAATGTCACCCGGATTGAGGAGGGGCGGCAGGTTTACAACCCGGTGGTGGCCGATATTGAAGAAGTTATCCGCGGCCTGGTCTCCAACTATGAAGATATGGCCCGTCAAAAAAATTTGCATTTGACGTTTGAAAAGGCCGTGCCGGTCATCCCCACGGTAAAAATCGATCTTGAAAAGATCAAGCTGGTAGTTTCCAATCTGGTTGAAAATGCGCTCAAATATACGCCTGCCGGCGGTAAAATTTTCGTGACTCTCGGAGAGGAGGACGGCAATGCGATGGTTGAAGTTGCCGATACGGGCATCGGAATTCCCGCGGAACAGCAGGACCGCATTTTTACAAAATACTTTCGGAGCGCCAATGCAATCAAGGCAGAAACCGAAGGCACCGGATTAGGTTTGTTTATTGCCAAAAACATTGTTGAAGCTCACGGAGGGGAAATCCGCTTTGTCTCCGATCCCGGGCGAGCCACAAAATTTTCCTTCATATTGCCGCCGGCGGAATCTGATTGATAGCGCGATTTGCTTCTTTGGGCGCGGTGAGTTATAATCTTAGAAAAGACATGGAAAAAATTTTATTGATTGAAGATGAAGAGCTTATCATCAGACTCTTGAGCAAAAAGTTGGCCGCGATTGGTTACGATGTCTCGCTGGCGATGAATGGCGAGGAGGGGCTGGAAAAAATAAAGCAGGTTGTTCCCGATTTGATTTTGTTGGATATTGTGATGCCGCGCATGGGCGGGTTTGAAGTGATGGCGGAGATGAAAAAGGATGAAAAGATTGCCAATATCCCCGTGATCATCATTTCCAATTCCGGCCAGCCGTTGGAACTGGAAAAAGCTAAAGAGCTGGGTGCGGTCGATTGGTTGGTAAAAACCGAATTTGACCCCAAGGAAGTGGCGGAAAAGATTCAAAAATATATCAACAAAAACTAATCCATTCTGCCCATGGCAAAGAAAATTCTTATTGTTGAAGACGATAAATTCCTGCGGGAGCTTATCGTAAGAAAAATTTCCAACGAAGGCTACGATGTTTTGGAGGCGGTGGACGGTGAGCAGGGATTATTGCAGATCAAGGAAGGCCATCCGGACTTGGTGCTTTTGGATTTGATCCTGCCGGGGATTGATGGATTTGAAGTTTTGGCGCAAAAAAGAGAGGATCCGTTCATGGCGTCAATTCCGGTGATCATTCTTTCCAATTTGGGGCAAAAAGAAGATGTGGACAAGGGGTTGAGTTTGGGAGCCACGGATTACTTAATCAAAGCCCATTTCACTCCCGGAGAAATCATTGAAAAAGTGCGGAACCACCTTAAATGATTTTTCACGGCAAGGCGAATGTTGATTTTTCTTTACGGTGCCGACACTTTCCGCTTGCGTAGAAAGGCGCGCCAAATCATCTCCGAATACGAAACCCGCTCCGGGGGAGCGGATTTTGCGGTCTTTGATATGGACGAAAGCCGCCCGGCGGATTTGTCCGCGGCATTTTGGCAAACGTCTTTGTTTGGCGCCAAAAGGTTTTTTGTCGTCAAAAATCCGATCTCGCGAAAAGAAACCAAAGAAGCGCTGATCGTCGCCAGCGAAGGGATTGCCGCGATGCCCCACAATTTCTTGTTTTTGCAGGAGGGGAAAGTCTTAAAAACCGACCGTTTTTTGAAAGCAATCTGCAAATTGGGACAAGTGCAAGAATTCGCGCCGCTTGAGGGCACAAATCTTGAAAAGTGGATTATTGCCGAGTTTGCCGCCCTGGGACATTCGGAGGGCGGGACGCTCGCTCCGGCGCTGGCCGCGGCGATTGGCGGTGATCTTTGGCGGATGAGCGGCGAGATCGGCAAATTGGTTCACTTTGCCGGCGGAAAGGCGATTTCCGCCGCCGATGCGGCGAAGATCGTTTCTCCTGTTGCCGAGAATAATATTTTCCAAACGGTGGACGCCATCGCCGCCGGAAAGAAAAAAGAAGCGTTGCGAATGGTCCGCCGCCATACTGCCGCCGGCGATCATCCTCTTTATCTGCTGGCAATGATCGCGGCGCAATTCAGGAATTTGATTTTGGTTAAGCGGTGTCCCGCCGCCGGTGCGCGCGGGTTGGGGATGCATCCTTATGTTTTTTCCAAATCCGCGGCGCTTGCCCGCCGGTTTGACGGCGCGCGGCTTGAAAAAAGTTATGGCTTGATCTGGCAGGCCGATTTTGACATTAAAACCGGCAAAGTGGACGCCGCCGCCGGTTTGGATTTTTTGATCGCCAAGCTTTGATTGACGATCAAAACAAAAATCCTCCCGCGAACAGTCCGGGGAGGATTTGAAGTAATGATTGCGCATGCGGCCGTCAGGCGGATTTTTGCGCCAGTAATTTTGCCAGGCGGGATTTTTTGCGTGATGCGGAATTTTTTTTGATCAAGCCGGACTTGGCGGCCTTATCCAGCGCTTTGTAGATTGAAGGCAAAACGGCCTCCTTTTTGTCGCGATCGGATTGTGCGGCATTCGCGCGCGCGTCCTTTATCAGTATTTTCAGGTTGCGTTTGCGGGTTTTGTTTTCGGCGCGCCGCTTGATATTTTGGCGCAATGCTTTTTTTGCGGATTTGGTGATCGGCATATTTCAAATTAAAAGTTAAAAGCTAAAAAATAAAAACCACGACAAAATAAACTATATCATAGTTTTTGATTTTTGCAATACTTTGGCTATAATCACCGTATGACACCAAAATTAAGCTTTCTGAAAACCGTTGCCAAAAAGGTAATGCCGGAGTTTGCTGTCGGCGGTTATCACTTTCTGATGGCGCTGGCGGCGGCGGCTTATTGTCGGTTTCCGTCGCGCAAGATCAAGGTGATCGGCGTCACCGGTACCAACGGCAAATCAACTACGGCAATAATGATTGCCGCGATTTTGACGCAGGCGGGATTTAAGGTCGCGGTTTCTTCGTCAATAGAATTCAGGATCGGCGGCCGCGTTTGGAAAAATCGCTCCCGGATGACGATGCCCGGAAGGTTCGTCTTGCAAAAATTTTTGCGACGGGCGGCCGATGAAAACTGCCGTTATGCGGTGGTGGAAGTAAGTTCCGAAGGTATTGCGCAGCATCGCCACCGCTTTATCCGCTTTGAATCGGCTGTGCTGACCAACCTCACGCCCGAACACATTGAATCGCACGGCGGATTTGACAATTACCGCGCCGCCAAGGGAAAATTTTTTGCCGCTTGCCGCAATATTCACGTTATCAACGGCGATGATCCCAACTGCGAATTTTTTGCCGCGTTTCCGGCCGCCCGGCGGTATGTTTATGGAATCCGCCACAGTTTTTCCGACCGGATCGGCGCGAAAAAAATCACCGCTACCAGAGCGGAATTTTCTCTCGGCGGGTCGTCGTTTGAATCGGAAGGGGTTGCCTTTAAATTGCGCTTGCCGGGCGAATTCAATATTTATAACGCCTTGGCCGCGATTGCCGTTGCCCGCAGTCAGGGAGTGCCGCCGGAAGCCTGCCGCGCGGCGCTGGAAAGCATCGGCACCATTCCCGGCCGGATGGAGAAAGTTTTTGCCGGCGATTTTGAAGTTCTGGTTGATTATGCCGTTACCCCCGATTCCCTTGAAAAGGCCTATGAGACTGCCCGCCGGGGGCTGGCGGGTAAATTAATTTGCGTGCTGGGAGCGTGCGGCGGGGGACGGGATCGATGGAAACGGCCGGTGATGGGACATTTGGCGCAGAAATATTGTGACCGGGTCTTTGTTACCAGCGAGGATCCTTATGATGAAGACCCGGGCCGGATCATCCAAGAGATCGCTGATGCCGCGGCCAATGCCATCCGAATCACGGACCGTAAGGAAGCGATCCATCGGGCGCTTGCCGCCGCGAAGCACGGCGACCGGGTGATTATCACCGGCAAGGGGTGCGAAGACTCAATGTGCCTGGCCGCCGGCCGTAAAATTCCCTGGAGCGACAAAGATATCGTTTTGGAATATTTGGGAAAATCACGCTAGAAGACGGAAATTCAAAAAAACTGCGCCGATAAGGCGCTTTTTTGCGCGGTTTTTCTGTTTTTGTCAAATTAAAAATGTCAAGAATTATTGGCATTTTAATCTTGTTTTACCCTTGACAGGAAATCACTTTTGGGATAGAATGGAGGGCGTCATTATGAACAGGGCGGGTTTGGCACTCAAAAGGGAATTTGAGTGTTTCGCGAACAAAAACCCTAACCGCGGTATAGAAAGGCATCTATGTCCGATCAAATTCCATATGAGTATCTGTTTGAAGTTGTCCGGGTTTGGCCGAAGTTTGTTCATTTTCATTCTGGGAGCCGTTTATGGCTTGTCTCTAACGCCGCCTTTCGGCGGAGTTGAGGCACAGGAGGAAATGGCGCCGGAAAGCGCCGACGTTCAAGAACTGGTGGTTTACGGCGATGCCGCCGAATTCAAGTTTTGCGGCAAGATTTCCCGAGCGGTTTTTATTGAACCCAAAACGCCGACGGACATTTGTTCCAAGGCCGATGCCGCAAGCGCTTCCAAGGCGGCGGCACGGCGAATGAGAGTGGTTCTTACCGCCTATTCCAGCACCGTGGAGCAAACCGACAGCACCCCGTTTATTACCGCCAACGGCACTTATGTCCGCGATGGCATTGTGGCCAACAATGGCTTGCCGTTCGGCACCGAGATCCGCATTCCGGAACTGTTCGGCGAAAAAGTGTTTTCGGTGCAGGACCGGATGCACTGGCGCAAAGGGGGATACCAATTTGACATCTGGTTTCCCACCTATGAACAAGCCAAGAATTTCGGCGTCAAATACGCCTATGTGGAAGTTCTGGAAAAGTAAGCGCAACCATTGATTTCAAACAAAAAACCGCCCCGAATTTATGAAGGGCGGTTTTTTGTTTGAATTCCCGAGTGTGGTTTTTGCATGTAGGGTATGATTTTTGGGTTGCGGGGAAATCAAGGAGTGATATAATTAAAATATCGGGCGCGGCATTGGTGCC
>DAOSDI010000018.1:0-23648 GCA_035362275.1 Candidatus Pacearchaeota archaeon
AAATTCCATGAAGCTACGGCTTCAAGGAGTGCAATATGTATGTGAACTTAGACACTAATCATCCCGCTCCCGACTTGGCTCGCCAAAGCTTTGCGAGAGCAACAGTTGCCCGCCGTTAGGAGCATGTCCCTTCGGCTCCGCGTCTCATAGCGACAAGCCCAAAAGAGCGGCTTCAATTTCGGTACGGAAACAGCCGATTTTCAATTTTTTGCCGCAACTTCCAACCATTACCATGGCTGACAAGCCCGATATATGACTGAATCGTTTCAAATTTGCCTTTTTTTGTTCTGATATTTTCAAACATTCTCTTTTTGGTCGTTGTCCTTAAAACCCGATGGTCCGAAAAATGTACCCAACCGAGAAAATCAACTCCCGAAGCGGTGGTCTATACAAAAATTTTATTCGGATGCATAAATAGCTTCAGTTTTTGTCCTAAAAATTCCTGCATTGCCAGTGAAATGTTTTCAAGATACTCCCGTTCATTTGAGAGAACAACGAAATCATCGGCATAACGAAGATAATGCTTTGCCTTGAGGCGGTGTTTCACGAACTGATCGAATTCATTCATATAAATGTTGGATAGAAGCTGGGACGTCAAATTGCCCAAAGGAAGCCCAACACCCGCGGTGCCTGAATGAAAACTTTCAACAATAGCCGAAACAAGCCAAAAGATATTTTTGTCCGGAATATATTCCGCCGTTATATCCAACAAGATTGCCTGATTGATGCTTGCAAAAAATTTTCTTATGTCGCACTTTAGCACCCATACTGTTTTGGTGTCATTTTCGGAAACGACATTGATAAATTTACCGAATCTGCGAAGAGCGCGATGCGACCCCTTGCCAACTTGGCAAGAATTTGAATCCGCAATAAATGTGTTGGTGAGAAATGGCGACAACTTTCGGTGTAGCGCGTGGTGCAACAACCGATCACGAACGCTTGGCATGTGAATAACGCGCGGCTTCGGATCGGCTATTTTAAAGATACGATACGCGGAATGGACATATGTTTTCGCCGCAAGCGCGCGATGAAGCGAAATAATATTTGCCATAAGGTTTCGCTCAAACACCTGCACATCCGCGCGCGATCGTTTTCCTTTCGCAAATTCTGTCCACGCGTCAAGCAAATTTTCAAGCGAAATGATATAATCATATGTATGTTGATATTGAATTCTGGACATATTAATGAAATACCGCCAGTGCGAATTTTGCCGGTTTTAAGCAAGGTAAAGGAATCATATATTTTATGGTACAAATTTTATCAAGACCTGCCCAAAACACACCGCTACACTTTGGGCCAGCGCATCGACACATTATTTATCGAAATAATAGAAGCGATCGCGGCCGCCAGCTTTCTTTCGCGCAATGAAAAACATCCGTATGTCCGATTGGCAATCAAAAAAATGGACACTCTCCGCGTGCTTCTTATGATTCTCTGGGAAACAAGATCGCTTGACAACAAAAAATATATCGCGCTTTCCGTGAAGCTGGACGAGGCCGGCAAGATGCTTGGCGGCTGGAACGGACAGCTCTCAAAACAAAACTCTCCCGCAAAAGCGGGTGAGAAATGAAGAGAGTTGCGAAACGGCGAACGCGAACCCATCGCCGCGATTCCACCGGTTGCCGGGCTCGTCAAAGTTCGCGTTCAACCAGCGACCATCGCCGTTGCGGTTCGCGCCAAGGAGGTTCGGATCGCCATCGGAATTACGCGAGATATCGTCTGTGCCACCGCCCCTCGAATACTCTCGGGGCTGAATCGAATCCGGCATCGCAATGCCTTAATATCTCGCGCCAAGTATCTTCTTTTTTGAAGTTTCTGCATGCACCGCCCTATCCGTAGCCGTAGCCGCGAATACTCCCGGCGCATGGATACTGGGTTCGGCGGCGGGAAGCCTTGACCGCCCGCGCATTCACCTACTGCCGGAATTGAGTATACTATTATTTTTGATTATAAAAAAATAAATCCCAATTTTGACGAATCAAAAAAGGGATAAGGACTAAGAGTCAAAGACCAAAAATCTAAAAACCTTAGGCCTAAGAACTTACTTGCGAAACGGCGAACGCGAACCCATCGCCGCGATCCCACCGGTAGCCGGGCCCGCCAAAGCACGCGCCCAACCAGCGACCAACGCCGTCGCGGTACGCGCCAAGGAGGTTCGGATCGCCATCGGAATCTTTGATGGGCTCGTGCATTATCACGATCCACCAAAGACCCATGACTTTGATCTCCTCATCCGAAAACTTTTCCCGGATAAGGCACGCAACCTCGGCATTCGGTTTCTCAAACTTACGCCGTTCAGCCTCGGCGCGTATCTTGCCCGTAATCCGCTCATCATCCTCAAAGAGCGACCCCTTGAAGACGGCAACCTCGGTCGCCACGCCGCTGGTCGTTTTAAAGTCCGGCGACAAGAGTACGTTTTTGCCGTAGCTTCCGATATGGAAGCCTTGCCTCTCAAGGCGTTCAATCCACTGAGGCCCCCCGGTCCCATCGGAAGTGACGGTGAAATAAATCACGCCATCATCCTCCCGCCATTTACGAGCTGACTCGGAAACCGTTATCTCGCCGCGGAGAAATGCCAGCGCCTTGTCGTGGCCGCCAAGCATTTTCACGATTGCGTTTAACTGGCCGGCAGTGAGGCCGGCGGATGCGAATTCTTGACTCATTTTTTCGTCTCCCTGCCCTAATTTGAGCATTTTTCCTCTAATCCGAGGCGGAGCTATGAGCCGTTCGGCCATAGCCAACAATCCCGATCTCTATCAAGGGACTCTTGGCTATGGTCGCTCGCAAATTTATATGACAGTGTATTTTAATCATTGAACACCAATTCTTATATTTTGTCAAGAATTCGACGGCTGAACAAACCCGATCTTCTGGAATCATTTGATTTTTGCACTTGCGCTCGCTCCGGCCAAATGGCCCGCTCATTTTTTATGAGCGAGGCTCGCCTCGCGTCCCGCGAGGCGGCCGGTGGACCAGCATTGCAAAAGATTGAAGCCGCCGGTCGGCCCGTGGACATTGATGATCTCCCCGGCAAAAAACAAATTGCGGATAATTTTGGAACGCATGGTTTTGTGGTCAATTTCGGCAATATCCACGCCCCCGCCGGTGATCATCCCCGATTCAATCGGAAAAGTTTTGCCGGTTTCCAATTTGAAATTTTTCATCGCCTCCGCTATCCGCCGGCGCTCTTTTTTTTCAATATTATTGGCGGTTTTTTCGGCATCAACCGCGGCGGCGCGGCAAACCGCTTCCGTCAGCGCCGCCGGCAAAAAATCCGCCAAACAATTTTTGACGATTTTGTTGGGATTTTTCTGAAAATTTCCCAAAATCTTTTTTTGCAACTCGCCGTCCGCAATTTCGGGCAAAAAATCAAGATGGATGAAAACCGCACCGTTCTTTGCCGATTCGGCGATCCGGCCGCCGATGTTTAAAATTGCCGGGCCGCTGACACCGAAATGCGCAAACAGCAATTCGCCTTGGACCGAAAAAAGCTTTTTGTTGTTTTGAAACACCGAAATTTTGGGATTTTCCAAGGCAACACCCGCCAA
The DNA here is from genome assembly GCA_035362275.1 of Candidatus Pacearchaeota archaeon. Taxonomy (GTDB): domain Bacteria; phylum Patescibacteriota; class Minisyncoccia; order Minisyncoccales; family UBA5738; genus UBA5738. Next base: position 3,549 of record DAOSDI010000018.1, read on the forward strand.
ATCTTTTACCCGATCCTCTTTGATGCCCACCGGCACCAGCGCCGGCGACAACGGATTGATTTTGTGCCCCAGCGCTTCCGCCCACAAATAACCGTCCCCGGCGGATCCGGTTTGCGGATAGGATTTACCGCCGGTAGCAATAACATAATTCGCGGCGGCGATAATTTTTCCGCCTTCCAAAGCAATGCCGGAAATTAAATCGTCCTTCTTTTTTATTTCAATAACTTTGGCGCCATAAACAATTTCCACCTTTAATTCTTCAAGACGCCGCAAGAGGGCGGCCAAAACTTCCCGCGCTTGCCCGCTTTTGGGGAATGCGCGATTGTTATCTTCAATCGCGGTTTTCACGCCCAAATCATTGAAAAATTCAACCGCATCTTTCGGCCCGAACTCGGAAAACGCGCGGAACAAAAACGCGCCGGCTTTGCCATAATTGGCCGCCAACCGGCGCAAATCAGGCTCAAGATTGGTGATATTGCATCGCCCGCCGCCGGTGAGCATCAATTTTTTGCCGGCCGTATCGTTTTTTTCAATCAAAATCGCGCGGGCGCCGTTTTCAGCCGCGCTGATCGCCGCCATCATTCCCGCCGGCCCGGCGCCGATTACCACCGTATCATAATTGAATTTATCATTTTTCATATTCTCCATATTGCGCCCATACTAGCAAAAAACCGCCCTCCATGACAGGCCAGGGGCGGTTTTTATCGCAATCGGTAAAATGCAAACTATTCAATCTCGTAGGTGATGTTCACGTTCATTGAAATCTTGCTTTCGCCCGCCTGGATGTCCGGCGCGGGCACCGATGCGGCGCCACCGCCCATGCCATATTCTTGCTTGGTATCATAGTTCAAGCGGTAGGCCGGCGAATACCCGCCATCGTTATAACTGATGATGCGCACCAGCTTCACGTTCAATTGCCGGGCAAGAATTTCGGCTTTTTCCTTGGCTTCGGCAATGGCAAGTTCCCGCGCTTCGGCTTGCGCGGCATCGGGATCGTCCAGCGTGAATTGCAAACTGCCGACCTGATTCGCGCCCGAGGCGGTGGCCTCCTGGATGATCTGCCCGATTTTCCCCATATTTTCCTGGCGGACCTTAATTGTCATGGTTTGATTGACGTCATAACCGGAAAGCGTTCTTTTCCCCGACGGATAGTAATACTCTTCGTCAACCGCGATCTCGGCCCCATCGGCCGGTACCGGCGCCGTGGCCCTCACGTAATCATAGCGCGGATTGATGGAAAAATTCGTGGTTTGCAGATCGTTTTCGGCCACCCCCATGCTCTTCATCACATCGGTGATCGCGTTCATTTTTTTGGTGTTGTCCTCCATGGCTTCCGCCACGGTTTTGGCCTCGCTCACCACCGAAAAACTCATCACCGCCAAATCCGGCGTTTTGTAAACTTCACCGTCGCCGGAAACCGAAATCGTCGCCTGGTTGGCAACCTGGCGGCCGATATATTTGTTGGATTTGATGGCATTGACCGCCAATGCCGCCACATAAACCGCCAGCGCGATCGCCAGCGCGCCGACAACGATCCGGCACGGACCGCCGGCGCAATTGCAAACGCCGCAAACATTATTGTTTTGGTTTTCCATAATTTTACTTTTTAATTTTAGCTTGAATTTTAATTTTGATTTTTATTGATTCGCGACCTTTGTTTTGATTATAGCAAATTCCCGCGCGCAAACAAAAAATCTGCCGGATTTGCCGGCAGATTTTTTGCTCTTTGTTCTGCGCTTTAATTTGTCCCGCCGGTCGGATTGCGGCACAAGGCCGTTATTCGGAGCAAGGCCCTTGGCCGCCCAACCCCGGGCCGCCCAATCCGCCCCCGCGACCATGACCGGATCCCGTCATCCCGGCCAGCGATGCATATTCTTCGGGAATGCCGTTATCGGCCGCCCATTTTTTCAACGCCGCACGTTCGGCCTCCATTTTGCTTCTTTGCGCCGCCATCGCCGCCTTTCGTTCCTCAACGGTCATACTTTTAAAATCAAATTTTGCGCCGGATTGAGTCGTCATTTGCGTTTCCGTCTCCGTTTTTTTCTTTTTGATCGCCGCCGCCTGCGCCTCGGTCAATTTTCCTTCGGCGACCAGCTTGCTCAACCGATCTTCAAATTGTTCCTGCCGCTTTGTTTCCATCTCCTTGCGATTGGCTTCCATTTTTTCGCGCCGAGCCCGCATCTGCTCGTCAAACACCGCTTGCACGGCGCTTTCACTCAAGTTAAACTTTGAAGCGATTGCCGCGGCTAATCCGTTCATCGGATTTTCTTTGGCGGCAATCTCGTCGGCATAGGCCGCACCGCCCCAAACCGCAACAGCCGCGCAAAACACCATCACCGCCGCGGCAACAATATTTTTCCTGCCCAATTTGTTTTTCATAATTTTTTGTTTTTAGTTTTTAGATTTGTCGCATGAATTACGGCAATTTTTTGTTTTTCTTTGCGTTGTCCGGACTGGCAATAAACTAATACAATCGCGCGGGAACGATATTTCATCACAAAAAAGGCAAATGCCTTGGCCCGTTGAAATATCGGCGCAATGAGTTATGATGGAAGCATTGAAACACCGTTAAAATGACCAAAGGCTTACGAACATTCCTGTTTGCGTTTTTTTTGCTGGCATTCGCCGTCGCCGCGCCGGCGATCGCACTCTATGCGCAAGGATACCGCCTGAATTGGCCGATTGAACCGGGCAAAAAATTGATCGTCAAGACCGGCGGTTTTTTTGCAAAAGCCTACCCCAAGCAAATTGACATCTATGTCAACGGACGCGCGGAAAAACAAACCGATTTTTTCTTTGATTCGGCGCTGGTCACCAATCTTTTGCCGCGGCACCATCTCTTTGAGATCAAGAAAAACGGCTACCAATCCTGGGCAAAAAACTTGGAAGTCCGCGAAAAAGAAGTGATTGAGGTAAAAAATATCTTTTTGTTTCCCGAATCGCCGCAATTCAAAACATTGGAAGAAAACATTGCCGATTTTTCGGTTTCCCCCGACCGCCAAAAGATCGCCCTGCGCCACGAAGACGGGATTAGCTGGAGCATCAAGCTCTATGACATCGGCCGCGCGGTAACGACAAAACTTGCCGGTCAAAGCAATTTCGCTTTAAAGGACCCCGAATTTTCCGGCTGGACGTGGATTGACAAAAACACGATTGAAATTTCGGCAAAATCAAAGGATGCTTCAGAAACCTATTTGATCGCCATTGACAAAAATCCTCCCCAGCTTGTCAAAAAAATCCCGCCGGAAGAAAAAACCGCCATTGAAAAAGAAACGGAAGAAGTTCCGGCGGCGCCGGCGAACGGTGAAAACACCGCGGAAGAAAAAACCGGCACACCCCGGGAATTGGCGCGCGGGCAAAACGGCGGCGCGGACTACTATTTGGCCGATGATGGATTCATTTACAAACAAGAAAACGGCGGCGAACCGGCCTTGGCCGCCGCCGGCCGAATCGACGTCGCCGCGGACGCCGAATACAAGCTTGATATTTTCGGCGATTACTTTTTTGTCGCCGCCGCGGATCACCTGATGGCGATCCGAAAGGACGGCGAAGAATTTGAAAAAATCCTTGACGGCGCGCCGCGGGGAACAAGAATGGCGCCCAACGGCAAGAGAGTCGTTTATTGGTCAAATTCCGAAATCTGGATTTTTCATTTGGAGAAAAAAACCGATCCGCCAACGGCGGACGCCGGCGAAAAAGTGTTCATCGCGCGCTTTTCCGAAAAGATCACCGACTGCGACTGGTTCAATTCCGACTATTTGATTTTTGCCGCCGGCGACCGCGTCAGAACCGCCGAGATTGACAATCGCGACAAAATCAATTTTGCCGAGATCGCCGAATTTTCAAAGATCGGCGGAGAAAATTCCGGCGAGGGAAAAATGTTTATGGATCAAGACAAAAAAATTCTCTATCTGCTGGCCGGAAAAACCCTCCGCCAAACCAATCTTTCCGAATGAAACGGGGCCTCCCCCCGTTTTTTGTTCCCCCGCCAAAATTTTTTCAGCTATGATACTTCTATTCAAATCCAAGGTATGACATTTCTATTATCATTTGACAAAAAATTTGATTGACTTGATTGTTTGCTTTTGATACCATGGCCTTATGAAAAACATCATTCAATTTCACATCTACAAGGGCGATAAATACTATGTGGCGCAAGGCATTGATTTTCCGGTTGTCACTCAAGCCAAAACCCTTGACGAGCTGGCCAAAAATATTAAAGAAGCGGTGGAATTGCATTTGGAAGATCAAGACTTATCCGAACTTGACCTTGCCCCCAATCCGTCAATTTTGCTCAATATGGAGTTGGGTAGCGCCGTATATGCCTAAATTGAAAGTTATCTCCGGCAAAGAGCTCATCAAAATTTTTGGTGATTTTGGCTTTGTTATCAACAGTCAAAAAGGCAGTCACGTCAAACTGAAACGGATAATAAGCAACCATCAACAAGCTTTAACTATCCCGAATCATTCCGAATTGGACAAAGGAACATTAAAAGCAATTTTCAATCAAGCCGCCAAATATATCCCCGAAAGCGATCTGCGTAAACATTTTTATTCCCAATAACGCAATAAAAAAAACGGGGCCTCCCCCGTTTTTTGTTCCCCCGCCAAGACGCTTGAATTGAGGCGCGACGCATGGAATCCGCACGGATTCCCGAGGAGAAAAAGCCGCGCCGTTCCCCAATTCAAACATCCTCGGAAAATTATCGCATCAAAATATCCTCTGGTTCAGCCCACCATTTCCCAATGATGATCTGAATAGAAAGGAGAATGGTATCATCCGCTCGACATTTGCCAAGCTTCATATTAATGCCTATAGAGGTTCTCCATCCTCTTATTTGCCTAATGCCCGGCCTCCTCTTAGGCAACAACCTTTCGGTTGCAACCTGAATTGAGGGGAGAAGGAATTTGCAAGATCATACAAACCCTTCCCCATACAAAACTAGTCTTCCAGCTCCAAGAGGAAATCTATCTCTGACTTGTCCTCTTGATGAATACTTATGCCGGTTTTATTAGGCTTTGAAAAACAATTTATCAGAAAACGGTGCAAACCGTCTTCTAGCAAAGCCTCGAGCAAGCCAGTAGTTTCTGGCTCGTACCCCTTTTCCCCCACCATCGCCGTGTAAGACGACGGCTCCAGGTTGAGATCGAAAAGGGCTCCGAAGCCCTGCCTTTCTACAGCAGCTACGAATTTTCGTAGCACTCTTCTCGGCATACTGGTAATAATAGGCCAAGCATAAACTGCCGTATTTCTCTCCGTTACCAGATAAAGGGCGAAAGTTGGTTTTTTGGTCGTGTCTGCTATCCTTGTAGCTTCCATAATGCGCCAGCCTACTGGCATTTCTTTATTTGCTTCGCCTAAATATTGTTTATTCTTAAGGCTATCCAATCCTGTTTTTTCCCAACCATTTCCCATCATTTTACTCGCCTCATTCCTTTTTTAAGGTCTTACAGTAGAAGGCTAGTTTATTTGGCGTTATTTAGCCAAATCCTTCTTCGCTATCACTACTCTCATGAGCAGCGATCTAAACAGCATATTGCCGTTCAAATCGCTGCTCAAAAAATTCCTATTAAATTTTTAATTTTCTTGCCAATTTCGTCTTTTCAGACTCATCAGTGCAAGCACACACTTGCATATTGGTTTGGCGGAAAGGGATAATGCGGGTATTAATCACGCCTCTTCCTCAACGCTTTTTAAAAAGCGTTTTTCTCCGCCGCGATCCTCGCAGAAGGATTGCTTGCGGATTGCTCTCCTCGCCCTTCGTAGCTTTACGCATAGGAGGATGCTCGCCATCATTCTCCTAAAAAAAGTTTGAATGTTGTTTAATTGTCTTACACTCTCCTATTGAGGGGTTAACGCCCCTCATCGCCTTACCACCGTACTATACATCATTATAATTATTTTGTCAAGCCATTGTTTGGTAACTACTCACAATTTTGAGCATCAATCTTAAAACCGCCTATTGCCCGCATATTACAAAATGGTAAAATCAATTTGCAAAGATTGACAACTATCAAAAATATGCGCGGACAATTATCAATCCAAGACCGGCAGGCGCAGCTCATCACCCGCCTGAAAAATATCAATCAAAAACAAAAAATCGCCATCAAGGATTTGAAATCCGAATTGGCCGTCAAGGACAAACAAATCGCCAAGCTTGAAGAACAGCTACGGGACAAAGAAAAACAGCGCCGGGAAATGCTGGCGCGGTGGTACAAACCCAGCAAAAAAACAGAAAACAACGAACCGAGAAAACCAAGGGAACAATCATACCATCGCCCCAACCCGCCCGACAGCGATGTTAATGAAGAGCATTCATTTCCCGTTTGTAACTGCCCGATCTGCAAAAAACCGTTAGGAAATATCGCCGATACGGCGACCAAATACGAAGAAGACATTGACCTTGCGCCCAGAAAAATCGTCAAGAAATATATCATCCATCGCTATTGGTGCCCAAATTGCCAGACGTTCGTGCGTTCAAGCAAAATTCCCGAGATCCAAAGGATCGGCCCCAATGTTATGGCCTATATTCTTTACGCCCGCTATCGCCTGCGCTTGCCTTACAACCTCATCAAAAACAGCTTGCTCGATTTGCATGATTTCAAAATCTCCGAAGGGGAAATCAGTCAGAAGCTTAAAGAAGCCCAAGAGCTGTTCGGAAAAGATCATGACGCGATTTGCAAACTGATCCGAGAAGCCAAAGCCGTTTACGCTGATGAAACCGGCTGGCGGATGAACGGCAATAACTGGTGGCTGTGGGTATTTGTCACCGAAAAAGGCATTCGCTATGCTATTGAAGAATCCCGCGGCAAAGGAGTGCCGCAACTCGCCTTAGGCGGAAAAACCGACCGGACAATCATATCCGACGGCTATGCCGCCTACGGCAACCTGCCCGGTGACAAGCAGCAATGCTGGGTGCATTTATTGCGCAACGCCAAGGCCGCTTCGTTTTTGCTGTATTCGGATTTATTGAAAATCTACTTTGATTTGACGCAAGAATTGATCCAGCCGGTTGGCGAAAGGAAACCAATTACCGAATTCCAAACCCGCTTACAAGAAATCATCCAGAAGAAATACCGTGATTTTGACGCAAAAAAGATTCAAAACCGTTGCCAAAAGCATTTACCTTTTTTATTTACCTGCTTGAATTATGAAAACGTCCTGCCGGAAAACAACACTGCCGAACGCGCCATCCGCAAGCAAGTGGTGATGCGCAAAATTTTCGGCGGTTCCCGCTCGGTTGACGGCGCCAAGGCGCACGAGGTCAACACTTCGGTGATCGAAACCCAATTGCGCCAGAATCCCGGCCAATCATTCTTCAGAGTCATGTTGCCGCTTATCAATCAACGCCGCTCAAAATTGTGAGCAGTTACATTGTTTGGTAACCACTCACTGGATTTAAAATTAAAGGGGACTATCCCTCGTTACTGCGAGGATTGGTCCCCTTTAATTTCGCGCTTAAAATTCTTTTGCCAGAGTTTAATTGAGCGTCGCAAGATCAGGGTTATCTCACAAAGCGAGGTGAGGAGAAGAGAGGTTTTCCTTCACAATGGTTACCATTGATCAGGACTCGCCCCTCTTCATAAGACAACTCGCTTTCCCACAACCCTCGACTAAAAGTCTGCGGCTAAGAAAAACCTGCCTTCCCAATCCGGGACAACAAGGGTTTAACCCTTTCTAAATCCGCCATCAACCATGGCGAACTTGGAAAGAGCGGGAAGGTGCAAACCACTCACCTTCCCATAAAAAATCTTTATAATTTATCGCTTTCGGGTCCCATCCATGGGGCCCAACTCATTTCTCCTAGTTTGTGATAAACCGCACAAACTAGCCAACCATCTTTTTTACCTTTTCTCACAGACGGAAGAATCCACTGCGAGACCGTCTCTAGGCTGTCAACTCTTTTAAGGCCCACCATCATATCCATGTTGGAGATGGTTTTGGCCCACTCTTGGAACTGTTCAAACGGTAGTTCCCAAGGAACTTGAATGTCGGGAATTATTCCGTAGAACCTTTCCAAAATAAATTCGTACTTTTTGTTGTCCTCCACAACTTTTTCCCGAATATTTTCGGGAATTTCCAGCAATTCTTCCTCCTTGTCTTCCGCCGCCTCCTCTGCCTCGGTGGGAAGATCATTGTAAATTCCCACCGCCGCAACAAACTGACTGCCGTTAAAGACGCAACTCAATGCGTTTTTCGGGCAATCATCTTCGTTGTTGCGCAAATGATCGTGCTCTACGGGCATCACGCCGTTGAATCCCCTTTCAACGGCTCCCAAAACATCCTGCGCCCAGCCTGCGGGCACAAAGATATTTTGGGCATATTTATTTACCTTTCGAAAATGGAACTTAATGTTGTCCGGACGCCACTCATCGCTGATTAGCGCCGAGACAAGAAATGGAAGACTTTTTCTATCCTGCAAGATTTCGCCATCAATGGTAACATTTACGAAGTTACCATAGACAATCATCGCAAGGATATCAATATCCTTGCTTAACCCGAAGAAGTTTTTAAGAACTCTCTTCGGGGTCATCTCGCATACCTCTGCCAACTCCTTGAGGTTGACCCAACCCCAGGAGCAACCCGACAATACATAAATTGCCGGCTTGATTTTAATTATTGACATTCGACCCACTTCCTGTTGCCTGCTGGCAACGGTCTAGAAGTCCGCCTTGCTCAACTGGCGGTTTGGGAAGTCCTTGAAAAGGACAAATTCCCCAAACCGCCAGTCAAACTTTTCCATATTAAATTTTTAATAAACTTATCTTCCGGCAAAAGGCCGGGAATCAGCATGGCAACGCTCTCAAATCAAGGAGAACGCTTAGAGGAGAGAGTTTTGAAATCTCACGCCCTCCTCAATTCAAGCGCAATGCCACACTCATTCCCCGGCCTCCTGCCGGCCAATTCATTGGAACATCCTCTGATTCAGCCCACCGTCTCTCAATGATGATCTGAATAAAGAATGGAAATTTTTAAAAAATGAGAACTTCCAAAACTCTTAACCCTTCCGCATAATAACCCTAGTGCACAGATTTTTTGAGAGGTTAAGGCCTCTCATCCTCATCACTCTGAAACTGGCACCCAAACCCTCTTTGTGCCGAATATTTGGAGCTCAAGCTCCTCAATGGCCGCGCAGTTCTTACATTTAACGCGAACCTTGCCATTATCGGAAGGGCACATCTCCCACTCGTGCTTGTGGGTCACCCATCCTTTGTTGCTCCCATTTTCTATGAGACGGTATTCTACCATCTCACCGCAGGAAGAACATCTGTATATCTTCCTGTCATTAACCTGGACCCACTCGTGCTTGTGCCTACGAAGCAGGTCTCTCAATACTCTCATTTATTCCTCCTTTTTGTTCTTTCTGCCGCCTACCAAATAGCGGTAGACGGTGGCAGTGACCGCCGAATCGTAGAGGGGGTTGTGCGTCCCACCCTCAAACTCGGCAATCTCGATGCCGTGGTCGGCCGCAAACCGATCCACCGACACGGGATCAGCGCCCGCGGCCTGCAAGTTACCGCTCACATCGTGGAGTGGGTACGGCCCGTCCCACTCTCCGATGAGGCCGCGCTCATACATGTCGCGTATGACTCTGGCCTCAACAATGTAGCCCATATGGACCACAATGTCGGAGCCCTCCTTATTCGCCAAGTAAAACTTGGCAAAATCGGCGAGGAGTTCGCCGTACTTTTCGTGGGTGACCGGAATCCCAGTCACCTGCGGCAAAACATTCTGCCGCACCCATTCATTGGTCACTGCCGAATCCGGCAGGCGACCAACGAATCGGGCCGCTTCGTTACCACGCTCGTCATAGACGAGCGCACCGATGGCAAACGCCCGTCCCCACAGGCCGTCTGTCTCGGCATCAAAGGAGAAAACCTTTCTCTCTAAAATTACTGTCATCGCAATAACCCTACTACACGGAATTAACTACAGTTTCCCATCCTTCTGGCAATGGCCAGAAGAGATGGTTCTTGGCGTAGAACTGCAGGTCGCTCAAGGTTGGCGCGATGTGATGATTGTTAAACAAGACCGAAGTCTCAAATTCACAACCAACTGTCATCGCCACATCCTCGGTGGCAACCTCTCCTTCGGGAAGCTCTACCATGTATCCTTCCTCTGTTTCCCGAACCGACAGAGGACTAAAGCCCAGCATTCGGACATACTCGTCAATTTTTTTAGGATTAACTTTCTGCCACGGGCCGAGCTCGCCCGACCTTGACCGGTTATTCCGGTTGTATGGGATGGACATATTAAACTCATCCCGATACAGAGTGCCGGTGTGCCGATGCACACGGATACCGCACTCGTTAGCGGCGCGAAGCACCGCTTGCTCGACTTCTGGAGCCAACCAGTTTTTCATTCTGTAATACTGGTGGCCTTTGGGCCCGGACTTCTCATCCTGCCCACCATCTAAGAATCCGACCTGGCGGAGTTTGTCGTCTTCGGGTGCAACCCCGAAGTTTCCGACACTGCATCCGCGATAGGTCAGAAATTCGATACCTATTTCTGCCAGCTCTCCTATGAGCTTGACTCCGCCAGCAACATTGTTGCTGTTAAGCGGACCAAGCATAACTGAAATCCTTCTGGCAGAAATTCCGGCTTCAAGAAGTCTCCTCAAGCCTGCCATTTGTTCTGGCGGCTTGATTGGACTGCCCTGAAACTCAGGGCTGACTGGGGTAATCGTCGTGCAAAAGATTGCACGCTTATCGTCGCCCCAGCTCTCTATTTGGCGCTTTCCGAACGGTGCTCGGTGGAGAATGAATACCGGATTCTGATGCGGAAATATCCGCAGGAATTCAGTGATCTCGTCCACCTGCATACTCCCGTCCGACCGAGCACACAACATTACAATATCACGCTCGGCTTTGAAGATCCGGGATTGCTCCAAGAATTGCACCGCCTGTTGCGGTGTAGCAACTTGGCGCAGGCCCTTCTTGCCTTTGCCGATGGTATCAACACTGTTGTTGATCCACCGGTAGTAACAGAAGTCGCACCCGATGGTGCACCCCATTACAAGGTCGCCATCCCAGGTATACCGGCGCTTGTAAAACGCCGCCGGACATACCTTTTTTCCCTTCCACTCGGGTGGTGTTCCGCCGAGTAATAGATGCTCACCATTCACTATCGCTGCCGCTTTTGCGCCAGCCAAGTCATCGAAGCTCATTTATCTCATCTCCCTAACGCTGGCGCAATTTGCGCCTTGATCGTTCTTCCTTTCTGTACCGCTTCTTCGGGTCTAACTCCGAATGCCCGCATATAGGTCAAACGACCCAAGCGCTCATCGGAATTATCCGGCCGGCCGTCTTTGCCGTGAATTGCTGACAGCCCGTCGTCCAACATCTGCGCCGCAATACCATCTTGGTAAGCCGTTTCGCAAACATTGGCCGGGCAATTCAGCGCTTCGGCAAGCAACAGTCGGAAAGAAGCTTCCTTCCTCACTACTTGCACCCACAACTGGGGCAAAGATAACTCGGAAGTAAAATCAGGATTTTCCATTTCTACTTCCAAGCGAGCGGCTGCGATTACCTCGCAAACCCTCTGCTCGAAAGTTACTATACCAAGCTGGCCGGCGATCATTCTTGCTTGCGCAAGGTGATACGCTGCCTGCTCAATCGTGGCCTCCTGGCCATGAACCACCCAGAAAGCTTTCTTATAATCGCGGATGGTGTCCTCATCAATGAGGTCATCCATGATTTTGAAGCTGGCCCTCAGGTATTCCACAACCCGGCAGAGAAGCTTGACTTCCGCGGAACTTCTTTTGCCAAGATTGGCGAGTTTTGCCACTTTCTTGGCATAGCTCCCGGAAGTCTTAACTTCCGCCATCTTTCGCGGATTTTCAAAGCTCTTTTGGTAAAAAGCTTTGATTGCCGCGATCTTATCATTCCATTTCATTTAAACTACCTCGATCGTCGCGGCAAACCCGCGTTCTTTCGCAACCTGTACCGCCGCTTTCAACACGAGTTCTTTTGTCTCCTCGTATGACCTGGATACGAATATCCAGGAAAGAATCTCGTTCATCCCGGCAATGAACTGCTCCGGGAAGGTTAAGCGGCAAGAATCTTGCCCGTATTCTACCGAACACCCAGTGGTGTTCACGGTAAAATCGGCAAAATTCAGAACATCTACGGCTCCGATCTTGCGCAGGAGGTTCAGGCGCTCCGAGTCAACGGAATCGTCAAAATCTCCACGCTTGCTGGCTTCTCTTCGCCGCTCATCTTCATCTCTTACTACCGAGATGACAATAGCCGGCCGCTGAAGGGCATAGCTCGCGTAAATTATCTGTTCGCGAGACTTTATACCGTCAACAACCATATAGGACGAATCGTCGCCGGTTACAGAAGCAACGAATCTCTGGGCAACTGTTACCTTGTTTTGCGCTTCCACCTCATCGGTAAAGCGCTGGACTGTTGCCCAATCCATTGATCCGTAATGAGCCTCGACTTCCTGCTTCACAAACTTTCCCCACTTATGAACGGAGAATCCGTCCAACTGGGAAAAAATGTTTCGCAGAAGCGTCTTTCCAGACGCGGGCAATCCAACCAGCATGATCGAATACTTTCCAAGCTGGTAAGTGTCAGCCAGAGGCATCACCGCAGGCCTTTGCACCATGCCTTCCTTTTTCAGAAGGTACTCTTGGTGTTGATATGCCAGCAAAGTTTTTGCGTTACCGGCATATTTGATCGGACCGCTTACGCCCAAATTCCTTATCGATCTCTCTATATGAAGCTGGGTTAAGCCAGTGACCAGATTGCGGTCGAAAACCACAATCTCGCGATACACGGTTTCCTTGGGAAGATTCCACCAGGAAACGCTTCTCTGGTCGAGCCTTGAGAAATCGGCAATCACCACCTCCCAATTGGGAGGGATATAATTGCGATTTAACAACTCAACACCTGATTTCGCTACAAGAATTGCTACTTTCATCATCAACACCCCATTTCTCCACCTATGAAATTGACAAAGAATTCTGTTTCGGACTTTTGTCCTCATCAGCCCGGGTACACACCCGAGGACAGAAGGAAAGTTTTTGATTTTAGAGTGCTTTCCAAAACTCTTTTTAACCCTATCATATTTCATGCTACTGGATTCAGCATCTCTCCCGCTGCACCGACTAATTCGTCAGCCAGCGGGTTCATCCGGGATGCCTCGCGCTCCAACGTCAGCCTATGTTCATAAGTGCCATTGGAGAAAGCGAAGATTTTCACCGGCACCCAGTTATCAAAACTGGTGCCGATAAACATCCCGAGATCTACTGGTCCCGCGTAGAAAAGCAGAACCTCGCTCACTCCCAGTTTCAACGCCTGCTTGCGCAGATCGTTAATGTGGGACATTGCGACTGGATATTCTTCGGGTTTTAGGAAACCCTCTGAATTCCAACTGATCACGGGAATCTTGTCCCAGCCGTGATCTGCCAGAAAATGTTTGGCAGACTCGGTTGGGTCTTTCCCGATGCCGATAGCGATTGCCACCGGCCTCTTGGAAAGACTCCCGGCTGTTTCAAGAGATAGAAGCTTCTTGTGAAGTTTTCTCCTCTCTCTGATCATTACCACAGCCGCCCACAAAAATAGCAGGAAGCCGAAAATGTGGGTAATCTCGTAGATTTTACCTACGATTTCCCATACCAACTCGACAGAAAATTCGATCATTGAAACCCCTCAATTGTTTAAGCAGGGATTTGAAAGGTTTAACCACTCAAATCCCTGCTCAAATTTTTTGAAGAACTTCTTGGATTCAGGTTTTTATTTTTCAATAATCGCCTGAATGAAGAAGGAGAGATTTTTGCGCGGGAATCTCTCACAACAAAACCCGTTTAACCTACTCTGGGATAACCGTCCCCAGAGTAACTTTTTTGGTGTGCGTTATACACACCGTTGCGCCCACTTTAGGCTGTAGACAGGCAACTGCCTGTGCAACCCCGTGGTACGACATCGCCACGGCGGCGGCAACCCACAGGGGCCCACGCCCGCTGACGATTATCCGGCTGCCCATCGGCAGTTCGGGAGGAACAACCTCGATAAGCTGCTCGGGGGAGATATCCCCCTCAAGAGTAAACTCAACTTGAGTCCACTCCCCCCTCTGGATCACCTTCCACTCTTTCACTCCTGCGCCCGACGCCTTGGGCGCTTGGCAGAGGATTTCCACATACCCCTGCTGGCTATTTAGCGCCACCACCATTGGGTGAACTTCGTGAGCTACCGCGGTGGCCAACCAAGCTGGCATTGGGCCATTGACCTTTACGAGCGCAGGCAAATTGCCCGACTCGTCATGGAGCAAATCATGGATCTTTTGGAGATCCTGACCCGTCCAGTTGATCATCATCTTGCCCCTAATACTTTCCTCTTCCTTGCCGATTGCTACGGCAAGGGCAGCAATGTTCAAAATTCCATCCGGGCCAACGAGGCCGCAAACCTTGCTATTATCTGCCATTTTTCTCAATCCTCCGTAATCTTTAATTGCCACTCTTTCATCGCAAACGCTCTTGAGTAGCACTTTGGGAAGTCCTTCAATTAATATAGTTTTAAGGACTTGTGCCCAAAGCGCCGCTCAAAATTCTCCATGATAGCGCGCACAACTCAAACGCTCCCGTGTAATAATCCGCGAACATATCATCGCCATGCGCGCTATCTTGGCTATTAAATTGACAAAGTTCTTGCCGTGCTCACTTACTCTCTCCTCTTTTAGCTCGCCGAAGCTTTAGCGTAGGCGGCCCCTTTGAGATGGTAAGGAGATTTCTGGAGGCCAGACGGGTTAGTTTCTGATCTCCAGCCGATCTCCTTATCAGAGAACGGTTGATGGAATGCCTTTCGGGCGCCTGCGTCATACCTTGCGATATGGCCTCGGCATTTTATGACCCTACTCGGACGGAACGCGATGCTTTGGTTCGCCGCCGCCGCATTTTGTTCGTTCCATCATGGCGAAGTTGAATCCTTGCCAAATGTCTATTTTCCAGTCCTCTCTCTCCCCTTGGCACGCCGTAGTCTAAAGGACGCAGGCGGCTAAAGATTGAAGACCACACATCTGGCAACTTCCAACATACAAAGAACTAATTTAGTTTTCCCGATTTCGGGAAGATGATGGGGACGAGTTGCTACTCTCTCCTCGCCATCATTCTCCCGCGAATCCTTTCCCCTCTCTGTGCTCGGGATAAGCGCTCCCTCACCAAAAAGGCGGTTAAGAATTCGTTTCTTATGGAAGAAAGAGAATTCTCAACCGCCTTGTTTAAATATATTCCAATTTGAATATATTTGCCTTTTTGGCGATTACCGGATTGCCACCGGCGCGATTACTCTCTCCTCTAAAGAAAGTGTTTGGTGCGGCCTTTATGATGGCCTCACCGGAAAAACGACACATTTGTTAATCAATTTGACTTACTCTGAAATTATACATCATTATTTTTATTTTGTCAAGAGTTAAATCCTTCGGCTCTTTTTTCTTGGTAGGACATCATTATTTTTAATGGTTTTATTATACACATTTTTTAATTTTTGTCAAGTGCCACGCAAGGGTATAGACGGGAAAAACCAAAAAGCCGCCCCGAAACGGGACGGCCTTAATTGCCATTTGTTGCCTATCCGGCAGTCTACCGCTTCGCCCATTGAGGGGCGCGGCGGGCTTTTTTCAGGCCGGGCTTCTTGCGCTCTTTCATCCGCGAATCGCGAGTGAGATAGCCGGATTTTTTCAGGCGCTTCTTGAAGTCGGCGTTAAACAGCACCAGCGCCCGGGTAATGCCGTGGCGCAATGCCTCGGCCTGGGCATTGACGCCCCCGCCTTTGACGATCGCGGTGACGCGAAAACGGTCGGTGCAATTCATTTTCACCAGCGGCGACTCAACAACGTTCTTAAATTCCGCTCCTTTGAAATAAAGACCGAACGGATGACCGTTAACCATAAACTCCTTGTCGCCCTTGGTGTAAAGACGCACGCGCGCGGTCGCGGTTTTGCGCCGCCCCACGGCTTCATAATATTTTTCCGTCTTCTTTGCCGCCGTCTCTTTCAGGGCGCCAGTCGCCGGCGCAACCGTGACGGGCTTCGCCGCCGGTTTTTTGATCACCGCCGGCTTGGATGCCGCGGGTTTTTTGACCGCAACCTTTGCGGCGGGCTTCGCCGCCGGTTTTTTTTCAATGGTTTCTGCCATATTATTGTTTTACGGTTAACCGCTTGATCATTTTGTCGCGCAATTTGTTGTTGGGCAACATACGATAAACCGCCCGGCGCAAAACTTCGGCGGGATTTTCTTTCATCAGCTTCGGCAGAGGCGTTTCGTTCAATCCGCCGATGTGGCCGCTGTAGCGGTAATATTTGCGCTCTTCAAATTTTCTGCCCGTGATTTTGACGCCGGCAAAATTCTTGACCACGACAAAATCGCCGGCATCAATATTTTTGACGAATCCCGACTTGCTTTTCCCCCGCAAAATCACCGCAACGTTCGCGGCCAGCTTCCCCAGGGCGATCCCGGAAGCGTCAAGGGTATGGGTTTCTCTTTTCGTGGAAATCATATTGGCTCGTTTTAGCTTATTTCTTTTCTTTTTTCGGCTTGGCGGTTTTTTCCTTTTTGGGTTTTTCCGCTTTGTTTTTCTTGTCCGTTTTTTTGCCGGATTCCGGCCCGGCGGGCTTTTTTTCGGCCGGCCGGTCAAGCAATTCCACCATCGCCATCGGCGCGCCATCGGCAACGCGCGGTCCGATCTTGATCACCCGCGTGTATCCACCGACACGATCCTTAAACCGCGGAGCGATTGATTTGACCAGCTTTTGGGCCGCGGCGGGATTTAAAATGGATGCCAGCGCGCGGCGCGACGCCAAATCGCCCTTCTTGGCTTTGGTAATCAGCTTTTCCACCATTGACGCGGCCTGCCGGGCGCGAACTTTTGTGGTTCTGATCTTTTCTTGCATCACCAGATTGACCGCCAGCCCTTTCATAAACGCCCGGCGCTGATCGGTCTTTCGGCTGAATTTTTTACCTTTGATTCTCTTATACATAGAAAGTTAATTCAAAATTCAAAATCATGCAGTGAAGGCGTTCTTAAACATTTCAAAATGGTTTACCAAAATCTCGGACGCTCTTGAAAATGCGGCTTCCGGCGTAATCGTGCCATCGGTTTCAATATCAAACAACACTTTGTCAAAATCTGTGCGGTCCCCCACGCGCATATTTTGCGTTTTGAAACCCATTTTTTTCACCGGCGTGAACATCGCATCAATCATAATCGCGCCAATTTCCAATTTTTCTTTGCCCATCCGCGATTCCTTTGAAAGATAACCCGTTCCCTTTTCCACTTTGATTTCCATTTCCAGCTTCGCCGTTTTTGAGGTAAGATTGGCGATATGGGCGCCGGGATTGGCCAAAGTGAGCTGGGAAGGCAATTCCAGATCCGCTCCGGTAACCTCTTTCTCTCCCTTGGCTTTCAAAACGCAAGTCTGAGGCTCGTCCCCGACGATTGAAAATCTTAATTGGCGGATGTTTATTACCAGCGCGATTGCGTCCTCGGAAATTCCGGAAATGGTTGAAAACTCATGCGGCACTCCTTTAATGTTGACCTGGGTCACCGCCGCGCCCTCCAGCGAAGAGAGCAGAACCCGCCGCAAGGCATTGCCGATGGTGATACCGTAACCCGGATAGAGAGCTTCAATCTCAATCAAGGCTGAATTTCCTTTTCTTTCAACTACTTTTGGAGTCAAGGGTAATGGAATCATATTCCAAATTAAAATTTAAAAAATAAAAGTTAAAAATTAATGATTAAAACTTATATTTTAAATTTTAAGAAGTTAAGCCGTAGGATATCGAGCGTAATTCCGTCATGCCCGCGCCCATATCCTCAACGACCATATTGAATGCTTTAATCAATTATTAATTATTAATTATTAATTATTAATTATCATTTATAATTTATAATCAATTTTATTTGGCGTAGAATTCAAATACGGAACCGATTTCCGCCGGCGGCATTGCCTCTTCCATGGTGGGATCGCCCACTCTTCTTCCCTCAATCTTGTCCGCATCCAAAGAGAGCCACAGCGGCGGTTTTTGGGACTTGAGTGCGGCTTTCAACTGGGTAAAATAGGCATTGCCCGCCTTGCGCGGCGCCACTGACACCACATCCCCTTTGCCGATCCGCCGCGACGGCAGATTGACCGGCTTGCCGTTGACCAGGAAACATTTATGGCTCACCAGCTGGCGGGCCGCCAAACGCGAGGGCGCGAATCCCAGCCGGAAAACCACATTGTCCAAACGGCTCTCCAGGGAATTGACCAGCGCCAGCGGCAAATCCTCATCCCGGCCTTTCCGATCCAAAATCGCCTTGACGTAATTCTTGAACTGCTGTTCGCGCAGATTATACCACGCTTTCATCCGCTGTTTTTCCCGCAGTTCGCGGCCGTATTCGGATAATGAACGGGGGCGGCGTTTGCCTTTCTTGCCGGGAGTCGTTGGACGGCGCACCATCGCGCATTTTTGGTTGTAGCAACGGGCACCCTTCAAAAACAGCTTGGCGCCGGCGCGCCGGCAAATTTTGCATTTAACGTTGGTTTCCATTGAAAAATGATTAATTAAACTTTGCGGGGCTTGCGGGGCTTGCATCCATTGTGCGGAATGGGCGTGACATCCTTGATCGCGGCCACGTCAATTCCCCGCGCCACCAGCGAACGAATCGCCGAATCGCGCCCGGAACCGATGCCTTTCACCATCACTTTGACTCGCTCCACCGAAAACTTTTTGATGATCTCGGCCACCGCCTCCGCCACCTTGGAAGCCGCGAACGGCGTCCCTTTCTTGGTGCCCTTAAAACCGATGCTTCCCGCGGACTTGGCGCACAAAACATTACCCCCTTCGTCGGCAAAAGAAATAATCGTGTTATTGTAGGTGGAAGAAATAAAAACCTTTCCCTGACGCGCCCGCGCCGGATTCTTGACCGTGTATTCTTTTTTAACCTTGGCTTCAACCGCGTCCCGCTCTTTCAGCAGGTCTTCCTTATTTTGAACGGCAACATGCTTCTTACCCATGAAATTCCTTGAATAATTTTCAATTTTCAATTTTCAATTTTCAAACAAAATTCAAAATTTGCTTGAAAATCAATAAATTGATAATTAAATAGAAATTATAAATTAGAAATTAGAAATTTTATCGATTATGTCGGGCTGGCGGCCGGTTTGCGGCCGGAACCCGCGGTTTTGCGCACATTGCCCCGCACCGTGCGGGTATTGGTCTTGGTGCGCTGGCCCCTCACCGGAAGATTCCGCGAGTGGCGCATCCCTCTCCATGAAACAATGTCTTTCAAACGCTTGACATTCATCATAATCTCCCGCTTCAAATCGCCTTCCACGTGGTAGCGTTTCTTGATGGTCTCTTCAATGAGCTTCATTTGCTCGGGCGACAAATCCTTAGCCTTAATCGCCGGATCAATCTTGGCCTCGCTTAACACCACCTTCGCCGAAGATCTCCCGATCCCGTAAATATATCCCAGTGCGATTCCGATTTGCTTGTTGTCCGGAATGTTAACTCCGATTATCCGTGGCATATTTCAAATTAAAAATTAAAATTGAAAAATTAAAAACAAAAAACTGTGCGCGCCATCCTTTGCGCGCATCGCAACGCCTACCCTTGCTTTTGCTTGTGTTTGGGGTTTTTTTTGCAAATAACGTAAACCCGGCGCGCCCGCTTCACGATTTGGCAGTCCTTGCAAATTTTCTTGACCGAGGCTCTCACTTTCATATTTTTTTAACCGATAATTTTCATTCTGCCGGCAAAAACCGGGGCATCCGTCAATTGGCGGCTTTGCCGCGATAGACGATCCTTCCGCGAGCGTTGTCGTAAGGGCTCATTTCCACCGTTACGTTGTCGCCGGGAAGAATTTTGATGCGAAACATTTTTAGTTTTCCCGCCAGATGGCAAAGCACTTCCCGTCCGTCGGAAAGCCTGACGCGAAACTTGGCGTCCGGCAACGATTCAAAAACCTGGCCTTGAAATCTGGGATCTCTTTGTTTTGTCATTGGCACAATTTTAAATTCTAGCAGATAACGGTTTGAAAGTCAACCGTCCGGCCCGCGCTGTCAAATGATAATAGAAATGTCATACCTTGGATTTTTTTAGAAATGTCATACTT
>DAOSDI010000019.1:0-21255 GCA_035362275.1 Candidatus Pacearchaeota archaeon
GCCGCCGCCGCCATTATCACTTTTTGAATTATGCCCATATAATTGGTTTTTGTTACTTTTGGCAAATCACAATGAGTGGTTTCAAAACCCTATTCGTTACGAAATCGTTTTATTCCGAGCGAGCCGAATGAAGAACGAGGAGGCATACTTGAAACTAAAGTCGGCCGACGAGCGATAAATTAGGCGTAGCCGGAATAAAACGATTGCAGTCGGATAGGGTTTTGAAACCATCTCAATCTCTCAATCTCTTTTAAATCCTTGTCGGGTAAATAAAGAATCAGCAATCCCGCGATAATCCCCACCAGCCCGGTCCACAAATGACTGCCGCCGAACAGCCACACATCAATACCATCCAAAACATACCATATCCCCCGCCACACCAGCACCAGCCCCACCGCCACGGAAAAATTCTTGGCCAAATACCCAAAACTAAATTTTTTCTTCGCCATAGTGTTTTGATAAATTTATTCGCAAGTCACATAATGCAAATGCTCCATTGTTTTATCCGCCGTATAATTCCTGTTTTCCGACTTGTCGGCCTTGAAACGATTGCATCTCTTTGCAAAGTATCCGCATTTGCCTCGCAAACCCATTGCTTCCTTGATGTCAACCAGAGTCATTAAGCTCTCGTTGTTATAACTCAAAAAAATATATTTCGCTTTGGCTTTCAACATTAAATCTTTAAACGCTTTTTAAACCTGCGTTCGCGAACATTGAATCGCCCGACTTGAGTTTGTCCTATATCCAATATCCAACCGCCAAAACGACATCCAAATTATAATATCGCATTTGATATGTTTTGCCGTCATCCGCGGTATGTGCAAATTTTGCACATACTGAATTTCTATCGAGCTCTTTGTCTTTTAGGATGTTGCGGATATGTTTTGTCACCACCGATTTTCCAACGCCAAAGACCGCCGCAATCTGCGCTTGCGCCGCCTAAATCGTTTCTTTCTTAAAATCGCCCCTGAATTCAAGCGCGCCGTTTTTTGCCTGATAGATGATAACTTCTTTTTCCATGGTCGCCCCGTTACTGCTACTTACCTTGCTACTTACCTTGATTTTACCCCAAACGCGAACGCAAAACAAAACCGCCTCACGGCGGTAAAATACTTTCGCAAACTATGATAAATGTTTTTTCACAAATGCTCTGCCTGAACCCGATTTTAGATAATTTTCAAATTCGAAAGCTTTATATTTATTGGTGATGGCAAAATAAAATTCCAAAACAATCGGCAATCCATTGGCAGTCGCCGGAACATGGCCATTTTTATGCCGTTCAAACCTTTCTTTTAAATCTTCGCAACAGCCAATATAGTAACCATCTTTACATTTTAGGCTGTAAACATAAAACATTTTCTATCCGAAATATAAATAACTCCTATAGGCGGACTGCGTCACGCCGTAGGTGCGCCGTGGATTTAGGAAAGCGACCGAAAGTCGCCTTCGCTAAAGCTACGGCGTACCGAAGGCGGGGAGTTGTGGACAGCGTTAGAACCATCTTTGAGAGGAAAAACGACGCCACCATCTACATTCCCGCCCTTGAATATGTCGAAAAATGATGTTCTACCCTAATCTGCAATTCACCATTTATATAAAAAATCGGACCTGGATGACACGCGGTCATACAGGTCCAAAGCAAGGAGCTAGGTTCTTGTTCTGAGCTCGACCTTACGGCAAAGCGCATTTAACCTTTTGGGAACCAGATGGTTCAACTCTGTTGCCATTCACTTTGGAGGGAATATCCCATCAACTACTTCGCGGACAATCTTTTCTGCAAATTCAACTGCTTCTTCGTGAGAGGCGCCTATTGCTTTCGCAATATTATCAATCTCTCTCTTAGAACTAGCCGACAGATTAAACCCGCGCTGCGTCATAATGTATCTCAATGTCGCATACGCAATTTCGCCTTGTCGCTCTTTCGAAAGTGTCATTCTCTTTTCACCTCCTTTAAGTTTTGTAAAATAATCATACACTATTAAATATAATATGTCAAGTCAAACTGCCGAACCAAAAACCGCCCAAACAAGCGGCCTTGATTTTTATTGATTTACCCCCTACGGCTCATTGTTTTTTAAAACACAAATATACGAAATAGGCGTTAATTTATTTATGCTTACGGTCAAATCAAGCGGGCGAAATATTTTTATAAGCTGGTCTTTGGAGAATTGTTCCGAGATTAAACCTTCTTTGGTTGTAACTTTGCCACCCTCAATCTTGGTGATATGCAGACCGACTTTTTCGTAGTCGTTTTTTCTGATTTCCAATGCATCCTCGGAATAAACGCTGATAATAATTTCCCCTTCTTTTTTGCAGACACGCTTCATCTCGTTCAATATATGAGATTTCGCTTCCCGAAAATTGCCAAAAGTGTTATTTGCGCAAACGACATAATCAAAGGTATCGTCTGAAAATTCCATTTTCCCTGCATCTTGTAAAAACAATTTCACATTATCAAAGTTTTTCAAATTCTCATTAGCCTTGTCGATCATAATCTTATCATTATCGATGCCTACGACTGCTTTTGAAAATCCAGCTAGCATTTGAATATGCCGTCCAAAACCGCATCCCACATCTAAGATGGTTGCATTTGGTTTGATACGACCCTTGAGATAATCAGCTTCCTTTTGAAACCAATCTTTAGTTTCTGGCGATGCCTGATTAAGCCAAGTTTCAAAAAATTGTTTTGAGAAAAAATTATCCATAAAATTTTACCCCACCCCGCAATTCACTATATAAAAATCCAAAACTAAACGACATACAACTAAGCAATATTTAACTGGAAAATGATAGCAAAACAATCCCTGCAAGCGTAGCGACAATACCGACAATCTGCTGTTTACGAATTGGATCCTTGAGAAATAGAAAAGCAAGCACCACAAATAATGTCGGGTTGGCGCCGGCAATGGGCGCCACTATCGCCACCGACCCCGTTGTAATTGCATAATTATAGCTGTACTCGGCAATCCGTACCAAGACAACGGAAATTATAAGCGGCCAAAAAACATTATTGACTGTCGGCCGCTCAAGCTTTATCTTTTTTGCTCTCATAACCAAAAACACCAATGGAAAAAGCAAAAATACGATATAATTCGGCAAAAACCACCCCACTTTATCAACCAACAATTTTATGAAAGCAAAATAGATCCCCCAGCTGACAGAGACCGCCAACGCCAATGCCGTCCCTCGATTCAAAAGCTTTTTGCCCTGCGAAATATCCCGAAAGTCAAAAATGCACAAAACCAAACCGATAAAAGTAATAATAATGGCAAATGACTGAATGGAATTCAATTTTTCCCCCAAAAACAAAATTGACAGGATAACGGTAAAAGCGGGGAATGCCTGCGCGATCGTCCCCGTCAATGAACGATTTTCAATCTTCAATGCTTCATAATAAACAAAAATCCCGCCGATGAAAAACAACGCCAACAAAAGATTAAGAAGAAATAATCCCCATGTGAAACCCGATATTGATGAAATCGCGAAAGGAAGATAAAAGCTGGAAATAGCCGCACCAATCAAAAGACCCCAAAAAGTCAAAGAATATGAGTTGATCTTCCGCGCCGCAATCGTCTCAAAAAAAGCGCCAACCGCCCATCCAAAATAAGCAATCAATGCGAAAATTATAGCCGACATATTTTACTATCGTTTTCAATTAACTATATTGCTGGTTTTCCCCTTTAGATACTGCTCAATGTTGGAAATACAAATATCAGCTTGCTTTTTTCTGGCTTCTTTGGTGTTGTAGCCGATATGCGGTGTGAGCACAACATTATCCAGCTCGGTAAACTCTTTTGGCAATACAATATCGTCTTCCTCAATTGAAACATCAAAACCGGCGCCATAAATAAGATCGTTTTCCAAAATTTCAATCAAAGCGGTCAAATCAACCACACCCCAAGTCGTCCCAAGCAAAATCGCATCCTTTTTCATCAACTTCAACCGATCAGTGGTTAATAAACTCTTCGAACTTTCATTTAACGAGCAAGTAACAAAAACAAAATCGCTATTTTCAAGCAGTTGCTCGAGGGATGCATTTTTAACGCCGGCAACATTTTTTGAATTAATATCATAGCCCGATACCTCCGCTCCAAGACAAGTTAAAATCTGAGCCACCCGGCTGCCAATGTGTCCCAAACCAATAATACCTGCTTTGCGGCCGGCAACCTCTATGCCTTGCAAATATCCTTTATTTTTATTGCCTTTTTTGATTTCTTTATCTCCAACCATCGTTTTGCGGGCAACCGCGAACATAAGGCCAATTATATGCTCAGCAACCGCTTCCGTGGCATAATCAGGCACATTGCTCACCGATATTCCCAAACTCCGGGCCCTTTTAATGTCTATCCAAGAATATCCGGTGGACATCAATGCCAACAATGACGGATTTTCCATTTCCGAAAGAAATGAATTTGGATCCAACCAATCAATAATAACCGCATCAGCGCCTTTAACCCGTTCTCCGCATTCTTCTTCGCTAGACAAAGCATAATAACTAACATCGCCCAGTGAATTGAGCCTTTGTTTTTGCGCATCAGTAAAATCAATTTTCTCCAGAACTACTATTTTCATAAGATTAAAAAATTACCCTGCTCCGCAATCAACTATTTCTTGGAGATTTCAAATTCCCAGAAACCTGCCGATTTGTCTTTCCCGTGGAATACCATTGCGTCATACAGGTTTTTGATTTTAACTACTCTCCATTTTGGCGCTTTATATTCCGGATCAATAATCCTAACTTCATTCTTTCCATCAAAAACATTATCCAAAACACAAACATGGCCGTTGTGGGCGTCAGCTCCAAACAAAGTGCCCCAATCATAGCAAACCAAGACATCTTTATCGCCTTTGCCAAGATTAATCAAATAATCTTTGAATTGGACAAAATCAACAAATTCATCAATCGAAGATAAACTCATCCTCAATGGGATATTTAAGTTATCAAAAACAGTATTAAGATCATATTGTTTTTTACCGATTTGAGTGCCATAACCCGCTTTTGGCTTTGGCCCAGTCCTGGCATTCCAAAATAGTTTCAATTCTTCTTTCGGCACGGTCAGCCCCATGTGATAGCCCAAAAGCTCCGCTGACAACAAAGGCAAATTGTGCCGAAGCATAATCATTTGGATACAAGTGGGAACGCAACAAAAGCGTTGCTGTGTTAAAGGCGTGTATCTTGAATCTTTTGGAACAATTTCTTTCGGCATATTTATAAAATTATTTTATCCCGTCTCGAGATGCATTATTTTCACAATAGGTTGTGATGGCGGTTTTATATATTTCAAATACTTGCGGAATAGTATCAATATCGATCCACTCGTTTGGAGCATGAACATTGCCCCCGTCACAACCAAATGCATTGATAACTGGTATGCCAAGATTGCTAATTACATTTCCCACGCTCCGTTGTCCGCTTGCTATCAATGGTATCTCCTTATCTAAAACTTTGCTTGCGGTTTTTTGTAAAATTTTAACAAATTCGTCTTGCGGATTCGTAAGGTAGGGCTTGTATGACTGCATTACCTCGATTTTATAATCAAACGATTTATCTTCGGATTTTATTCCGTTAAGTTCTTTTTCAATGACGATCAACACTTGCTCTTTCTTTTGAGAGGGGATAAGGCGGATATCAATGTTAGCCTCGCATTTATCAGGCACCACGTTGATGGCAATTCCGCCATTAATTTGCGCGACATTCATTGCCGATCCAAATTCAAAAAACGGTTCGTTAATAGTTTCGAGTCTCATTGCCGTTAACTTTGTTATTGCTTTACCCATAGCGTGAATCGCATTCACGCCCTTCTGATTTCTACTGCCCGTATGCGCTGATTTTCCAAGCGTGGTCAATTTAATCCTTAAATCGCCCCGTGAACCGATTGATATTGCGTTGTTATCTTGATACCCGAGAATACAGACATCGGCTTTCGGCGCCTTTTTAATGACTTCTCTTATCCCCGTAAAATTGCCTGACTGTTCATCGGCGTCGAACCCAAGGAAAATTGATCCATTAAAATATTTGTCTTCGGACAGCTCTTTTGCCAAATAACAGAACAAAGCAATTCCAATTTTCGCATCCGCCGCACCCCTACCAAGCATTTTATTACCGATAATTTTCCCTTCAAATGGCGGATACTGCCATTGAGACAAATCGCCCGCGGGAACAGTGTCCAAACAACTCTCAAGCCATATCATTTTCCCGTTGCCGCCTCCCACGGAACAAATAACCGATGGGCGGGTTTCGGAACCGATAATCTGCGGCTTGAAATAAAAACTTTTTAGTTTATCAAAAACTCCTTGGGCGATATTCTTTTCCCCGTCAATCTCGCCTTGCGATGGTGTTTGCACCAGCTGCTTTGCAAACTGGATAATATCTTCTTGTTGATTTGCCATAATTTTTTGCTGTATATTAACTACTTGCGTTACTTATCAAATTTAAAACAATAACTCGTTACATCTCATCAGCCAATTCGACCGCATCGTCCTCGTCGATTCCTTCGTCGATCAATTCCTAAACCCGTTCGGCGGTGTCCTCATCGATATCATGTTCCTCTGCCAAACGCCGGATTTCTTCGTCTTCAGAAAAGTTATTGTTATTTTTTCGATTCATAATCTTTATCATCGGACAACCCCGTTGCCCGCAACCACTTGATGAAATCATCATCCTCTATGCCATTTTCCTTGTTTTCTTTCATTATTTGCAATGCCGTTGCCTTGAATAATATATCGAATGCCCGGTTTAAACCAGCTTTTCCTTCTTCCGAATCTACATATTTATAAACAAGCTTCATCTCCGGTTTTCTCTTTTTGAGCATGAGGATTTTAAAATTTAATCGTGAATTTCTTATTGTTCAAGATTCCCTTTAAACCGTTTTTGTCGCATTTATCAATTGTTAATTCGCCAAAATCAAATTCCTTGTGATGGTTGGGACATAAAACGATCAAATTTCCCGCGGCGGTTTTCCCGCTGTCGCGCACGGGAACAATGTGGGCGACTTCGGCGTAATAACCGGTTTTGGTTTTGATTCGTATGCCGCAACCGGGGAATTGGCACTTGCAACCGTATTTTTCCTTTATCTTCCTTGTCAGATCCCGATTCGCCAGCCGACTTAGGACTGATTCATCGGCCATCCGAAATTGATCGGCATCCAACCAGCTTTTCTTGATATCTTTATCCACTTCAAGCCAGCCATATTGGGGCAATCTTATTCCCGCGGGACGGTAAAAACTAACTTGGCTGATTTTTTTTATTTTATAGCAAAGACAAAAACCTTTGTCTCCTTTTGTTTTTAAATATTCCTCGCCTTGCAAATGGCGGAAAAAATTATTTATGCCCTGCAATAATTCGTTCCGCGAATTAAAATTGAATTTCTTAAGTTTTATAATTCTTGTTTTGAAATTGATTTTATTCGACTGCCGGTCATACCAATAAATGATATCTCCGACCCCCAATTTATCATATGGCGGCATTTTTTTGCCCCAGACAGTAAAAAATACATTCTTCTCCAAGACTTCGTCGTCAATTATATAATTTCGGCTGACAATATATTCCATATTATTGAAATTACAGTTTATTCAAAACTTCCAATATCTCAACCATTGCCAGGGTGTCCAGCTGGCAGTAGGCAAGCATATCTTGGGCCAGTTGGTTGCGTTCTGCTGGCGGCAACTCCGGATTGGCGACCTTGAGCCAGCTTTCCGAGGCCGTGCCGCCTTCCTGGATGTTTAGGGCCTTATACGACAATTCGGGAACCAACACCGGCAAGACTTTTTTGATCGAGGCGCTGCCTTTGAAATCTTTGTGCACATAATAGCCCTTTTTGAACGGCTGCATCAGGTCATACATCCGGCCGTTGATTGATTCAAAGAAATCCGCGTGTTTCCGACAACGGGAACACATTTCGTTGTTGCAGCCGGCTTCAAAGCTTTTGTTCCAGGCGATTACGTTTCCCTGGCCGCCGATAGCTTCAAATAACGATTCGGCCAAATCATTGGTCGGATCTTCGATTTTGGTGCTCAAATACTGGTAATGCTTTAATTGCGACTTGGGCGATTTTTTCACATGCAATGAATACTGGAAAACCACTCGCTGATACGGCTTATAGTCGTCAAAAAGCGGGATGGCCGGATTGAATGTTTCATAATCCAGGAAATGTAAAGGATATTCAAGTTGCGCAAGTTCGCGCTTGATGGCCTCGGGATCAATGAAGACTTTCTGAGTTTTTACTGCTCGCATGTGTCTTAAGCCATTGCCATTGGTTACATAACCTTCCGGGATATCCTGCATTTTCAAAATGCCCATATCGAGCAATGTTTCCAGCTTATCTTTGCTCAAACCGCCGGCAATGTCATAGATCGAGTCTTCCGGGATGTTTTTCCAGCAGTATTCGGTAAATGCGCAGTCGTAGGGATGATGGCACTGCTTTAAAATGCGCACCTGGGGCTCACAATCCTTGTTTTCCAGCACTTTCTGAGCATCTTTGATCCCCAGGCCAACTTCCCGGATCACATCCTCTACCGCATCGGTCACATTTTCGCGTATCAGCAACTCGCCCGGCTCAATTTTGCCGTTCCGAACATACTTATTGTTAATATGGACTAAAAACAGCTTACCGATCTTGATCCGCTCCTTTTCAAAACAAATTTTTTGGAACGCCAGGTCGATCAGATGCACATCTTTGACCTCGGTGGAGCTTTTAACCTCGAAAATATCGTATTCGCCGGTTTTAGTGTTCAATTTGATGATATCCGCTCGGCAAAAAAGATCCCAGTTGGAAATTGTGGGCTGAAAAATGATTTTTGTCCCCGCCGCCACCAATTTCTTGGTGTTCTTGACCGCAATCTCAAAATTATCGTCAAAAGCGCTCACTCCTCCCGGAAAAAGTTTGTATGCCCATTCCTCAACCTGGTAACCCTCGTCAAAAAGCCGCTGCATCGCGACTTGAGCGTCTTCGGAAACCAAATCCCGCCGGTATTTATGCAGCCAAAGATATTTGCAACACTGCGTATATTTCAAATAATCCGATTTCGTGAGCATAGAAATAATAATTTCTTTTGCGCCGTTCGATTAGTTACCAATCCTCATTTTATTTACAATATCAAAAAACTTTTGTTCAATTTCGGCATTTGTTTTGCTTCCTTGTTGACTATAATGCCAGACCCAATCGATTTTTATTGATGAAGGAATCCGTGGCTCAACAAACTTCTTGAAATTACGTTCATAATTAGTTTTACCTATCACGATTATATATTTTGGCCGAATGATTTCTATCTCTTCAAGCAAAATCGGGCACCAGTGCATAATCTCTTCCTCAGTCGGGCGCCTTGGCTTATCCCGTTTTTTAACAATATCCGTGACGTAACTGCCGGAAACTTTATTTTCCGTCATTAATTTTTGAAGAAACCTGTCTGGTGCGCTGACGCCAAAATTAAAACTTTCACCGTCATTTATTTCTTCAGGTTCGTTCATTGACGGCATCTCAGCAACAAACATAAATTCAAATTGCTTTTTTGCGCCCTGTGGCAAAAACAAACCGCCGAGTGGCTTTAGCGGCTTATTCAGATCGTTAAGCTTTTTTAATTTATCATCTATCCTCATCTTTTTTTTAAGAGGGGCTAACTTTTTTTGCGAAAATAAATTCAGCTAATAATTCCATTTCTCGTACGCCAAGATTAACCGGTTCAGTTCGTCCTTGGTTTCGCGCCAGTTAGGTTGGAATTTGGTCATTAGACTGACGAAGTTTTCATTGTGTTTCTTTTCAATCAGGTGTAACAGCTCGTGCACTGTTACATATTCGATGCAGTTGATAGGCTTTTTAACTAGCTCCAGGTTCATCCATATGTGCCTGGACTCGCGGCCACAGGTACCCCAACGAGTTTTCATTTTTTTTATGCTGTAGGCCTTCGGCATTACTCCGATTTTTTTCTGCCACTTGGAAAATAAACCGTCCAGTATCAATTTTAATGATTCCCGATACCAACCAAGCATCGCTTCTTCACGCTTTTCCAGCTTTGCGCCTGGCCGCACTTGAATCACGATTTTGTTGTTGCCTTTTAGAATTACCTTGGACGATTCGTTTTTATAGACGACTTCCAGTCGGTATCTTTTACCAAGGAAATAATGGCTTTCGCCGGTAACATAACCTCGCGCCGTTTGTCTCTCCTGAGAAGAAAACTTACGCCGCTGCTTTTTGATCCAGGGGATCCTGGTTGAAATCAAGGTTCGGATCGCGTCATCCTTCATATTTACAGGCGAAGACACCCTGATTTTTCCATCGGGGGGCAAGACTGCCAAGTGAAGGTTTTTGATCGGCTTGCGCACGACCAGCACCTCCATAGCGCCAATTTGTAATAATGACGATGATTTAGAACTCATTCTGATTTTTTACGATCTCAAAAAGTGATTCGATCTCGATGGCCGATAAATCCGGCAAAACATCCGCCATCGCCGCCTTGATACGGCGTTCCTTTAAAAGATTTCCGCGCCAGCCATCCTGCCTTGATTTCATAATCGCGTCGTGGATAGTTAACGCCTTCTTTTCGTCCTGGCCAATATTGTCAAAGATTGCCCGTTTCCCGTTCGTGTTCAATGATGGCGGATAATCTCCGGATAGTCCCGGTTCTTTGACTTGTTTGGTGAGTGCGATGATACGGGCAAGATATTCTTTATAGGCGATATCTTCCTGCTTGCGACGCTTGATCAGCTCATTCAATAGTTCCGACATTCGCTGATAGTATTTCGGGTTTGTCGGCATTTCGTCGATAATCAGCCGGCGCACATTGTTTTCAATGGTTTCCGCGGTTGCCTCCTGGCTTTGCTTAATATCGCTTGGTAAATCGCTAATCGCGTCTTCGCCTTTCTTGATAATCAAATCCACCAGGGTCATGTCGTCGAACGCAGTTAATCGTTCGCTCCCGCCGGCAGATACATAGCGGTCAATCAAAATTCTCATTGCCGATTCGTATTTTTTAAGGTCGATAAAATCACCGCTTGCCAGTTTGATCTCCTGCCGCAATTGCTCATAAAGCCACACCTCCCGGCTGATGGCCTGCGCTTGTTCTGCTGTATAGCCAGCCTTCTCCATGTCATTGGCCAAATCTGCATATATCCTTAAAAGATGGCTAACCGACCGGTACAGTTTAACCCGCTTAACCTCATTTTCTTTGATTGCGTATGGATTTTCCACGTCGCCGCAAAAATAGTGAATATAAGCCGCGGAATCCTTTGGCGGTGCTACCGGTTCACATAATGCCCGAATAATTTCCAAGCCTTCATTCAAATCATCTTTTCCTTCTTGTAGTCGATCCTTAAGTAGCCCCAGCACGTCTTCTTTGGCAAATCCTTCCAATGCTCCAACTGTGTAATCGGTTATTGCCCTTTCGAGTTTCTTAAACAGATCGCGATAATCCACAATATAGCCATATTCCTTATCTTCACCGTCGAGTCGATTGACCCTGCAGATCGCCTGGAAAAGCCCCTGGTCCTGCATATTCTTATCAACATACAGATAAGTCGCCGGTGGAGCGTCAAAACCGGTCAACAGTTTATCAACCACGATCAAAAGCTGCATTTGGCCCGGTTGTTTAACGAATTTTTCTTTGACCTCTCGCTCAAAATCATCAGGAGCCTTTCCGCCCAGCATGTTTTGATATATTCCATACTCCCGGTCTGAAGTATTCAACGCTCCCGGTTCATAAGAAGTCACTACGGCGCACTTGGTAAAACCATGTTGCTGGAAAATCTCGTAATAGCGGCATGCTTCGTAAATACTGCTGGCAACCAGCATTGCGTTCCCGCGGCCGCTGGCCAGCCGGTCTTTTTTATAAAAATCATCCAGAATATCAAACACGATCTTTTCCAGCCTTGAAGTTGAAGATAGCAACGTTTGCATTGTTCCCCAGCGCCGCTTGAGTTCTGCCTTGGCAACATCGGTCAACCCCTTGGTTCTCTCTTCGAACCATTCGTCAATTTTGTCCTGGGAAACGATATTCTGGTCGACGCGGCGGGCTTCATAGCGCAAATCCAATACCACCTTATCTGCCACCGCTTCATCATACTTATAAGTGTGGATATAAGATCCCCAGATCGCGTTGCTGTTTGCTTTGTCAATCTTCAACAATGGCGTGCCGGTAAAACCGATAAATGTCGCTTTCGGCAACAAGACCTTCATTGCCTCATGTAGTTTGCCGGTGTGGGATCGATGGCATTCGTCAACAAACACAAAGATATCGCCCTTGGCCGAAAAATCAGCCGGCAGTTCGCGCTTAAGGTCAGTGATGTATTTATTGATGTCGTCTTCGTTGGTTTCCGATCGGCTGCCGAATTTGTGGATCAGCGAACACAACAGCCAATTGTTCTTGGTGTTAAGCTGGCTTACCAGATCGCGGGTACTCTTGGTGCGGTAAATCGTTTCCTTTACTCCGGAAAACACGCCCTCGATCTGCTGGTCGAGTTCAGTGCGATCAGTCAATATCAGAACTCGCGGATCCTCCACGTGCTCGTAAATCCAGCGAGCCAGCCAAACCATCGTCAAACTCTTGCCGCTGCCTTGAGTGTGCCAGATTATTCCGCCTTCGTGTCGCCGAACATAATCCTGCGCTGATTTCACGCCAAAATACTGATTGTGCCGGCAAGTTTTTTTAATTCCGCAATCAAAAACGACGAAGTCATGGATAATTTCCAGTAACTGTTTCTTTTCGCCAATCTGCAATAAGCCGCGGTCCAAGCGATTCTCGTTTTCCATGCCCGGCTCCTTCCAAGTTAAATAATACTCTTCGGTGGTCTCGGTCGTGCCATAGCGCAAACCCTCGGTGTCATTACCGGCTATCAGTAACTGGACCGTGGCAAAGAACGGCTTAATGAATTCATCGCGCTGGTTGCCGATATTTTGCCGGATGCCCTCCGAAACACTCACAATACTCCGCTTCAGCTCGATCGCGCCCACGGCGATTCCGTTCACATAAAGCACGATGTCGGGTCTCTTGGTGCGATTGCCGCGGACCGTAACCTCCTGTGCGAACGCGAAATGATTATCTTCCGGATTTTGCCAGTCGATCAAATAAACGGTCTTGGGGTTCATCCCGAACATCTCGCGTACCTTGATTCCGTAGCGCAGCAATTCATAGACTGCCCTGTTAATATCATACAGGCTGGCGTTTTGGTTCCCGGCAACGCGGGTAATCTCGGCAATAGCCTTATCGATCAGTTTGGTACTGTATCCCTTTCGCGTCAGATAACTGCGTAAAATATCAACCTCGATATTACTGTTGGTTTCACGATCCTGCCAATCGCCAAGATAATCGTAATTTAGCCGGTCGCGCAAAAGCGCCACAATCCGGTCCTGGGTTTTGCGTTCAAGCTGGCCAACTTGGCTGGAATCTGTTGTGTTCATATTTATTTTGTAAGTAATCTGATTTTGCCCGTTAATAGCATTTGCATCATCCCTTGTTTAATTGCGCGGTATTTATCAAGCCGCTCCTCCAATTTTTCGATTTCCAAATCCATATCAGATAAAATATTGGCTATGACACTTTGCTCTTTAACCGATATACCAGGAATCGGTGTATCTTTAAGCATTTTCACGCCTAATATTTGCATCGTTCCGCCCTGGGAAATTTTTTCCCAATGACCTTCAACCTTCATTTGTCTAAGCCAATGGAAAACAAAGCTGATATTTGCCTTGGATTCGTCTATTGAAATTTTCGCCAAACGACTAGTAATAATAGCTTTTATAGTTTTAGATGGTACCACGCCTAATAGTCCGAGTGTACCTGTTTTTGAAATAATAATGTCCCCGGTGTAAACAGCGCTTCTTTTTAAATCGTCAAATTTTTGTTTCGTTATGAATCTTGTGGATTCTCCCAAAGACTGCTTATTTTCAAGATGTTCCATTTCAATAATGGGTATGCCCGCGTTTACAAATTCGCTAATTTTCATTTGGCTTCCAAAGGGACCATCGACAATCGCATGCTGTTTGCGTTGTGCAATATTTCCCATCGGCACAAGAGTCCATTTCTCATTAAAGCCGTTCAGTCTTCGTTTTCCATACAGCAACTCCTGCATCGCGCCTTGCTTGATCATTTTTTTCTTTTCGACAAGCGCCTCAATTTTTTTAATCAGTGAGTCGGCATCAGATAAGGCATTTGCGATTTCAGCTTGCTCCTTTTTGCTTCGGGGTAATGAAATCCAAATCTGTTTAATAATTTTCGAACTTAGCCCTTCCATTATTCCTCCCACGGAAAGTTGTTTGATTTGATCGGATATTATCTTTGTTCCGAAAAGCTGAATTATAAAATCTTGATCTACCTTGGACATGTCAAAACGAATTCTCATCAGGTGGCTATCCATTATTCCTGGCGTGATGCCATTGGGCACAATCATGCACTGACCAACGGTACCCATCATTGAAATTAAGAAATCTCCCGTTACAATTTCGCAGCTTTTAAGCTCATTAAATCGATTTTTGTTTATAAACCTTTCGCCCACGGCCATATCTCTTGTATAAACATTTTCCTGGCCATAAACCTTAAAACCGCTGTCGCTCAAATATTCCTTTTTTAGGGCGCTGCCAAAGGGTCCTATTTTAATCGAATTCGATGCTGACTCGGTTATTTCCGTTATTTTTTGGCAATCCCAATCAACCGGAATCATACCAATCTCGGTCTGTTTATATCCTGCTGGAATTTTTTGGGATGTTGTTGCCATAGAATTAAGAGGCAGTGATTCCCTTCGCCTTTTTAAATCTTTCCGTGTTCATTAGTTCGGTTTTCAGTTTTTGGTTTGTTGCCTCCAATGATTTAAGCTGCGGGATAAAATCATCTACAAATTTAATCACGTCAAGATTTTTATTGACGCCATAAAAAAAATCCATCAACCCCATGGCAATATTGCCTATTAGCCATAGATCGGTTTTCACAATATGGGCATCTTCGAAATCAAAGAATGGCGTATTAAATTGTCCCTTCTCACCGTCAAACTTGAAATTGGTATGAGCATAAACGATGTTTGAATGAGAAGCCGATTTATTAATCTCTCCTTTCATATTTTTGATGAAATCCGACCCAGCTTTAAAATTGCTTTCCAGCCATTGATATCTCTTATTTGTCAGCTTTTGATTTGGGTCAAGAAGCCCATTATTATCCGTATCCGCAAATCCCTTCTGATCTGGATTGGCTATGGCGTACGCCGCACATGATCCGGCTTCCAAAACTTGCCTAAGATCCATTAGGGATTGAATTTGATGCCTCCGAACGGTTGAGAATATCGCCAATAAATGATGTTTTCTAATTTGTGCCAAAAACATCGCAAACACAAAACGATCGGGATCGATTGATTTAATGAAATGTTGGAGGAGGTTATTGAACTCAAAAGCATTGATAAAGTAATCGCCATAGCACTCTGCCCCGCTCAAAGCCATCTGTTTTTCACTTTCTATAATGTCACCGATTGTAGATTGCTTAAATTCCATATTTTATTCCAAATTAAATCCCATTTTTGCCAAATGACCTTCAACTTTCTTGGTAAATTTGTTAACTTCGTCCAAAATCATCGGTAACGGCTCTTCGTAGCGGAGAGCTAATACTTTGATCCGATCGGATAATCTTTGTGAGACCTGATCGATCTCGCCTCGCACCGCGTCTTCAATTGCCGCCAGCCATTTCTGTTCAATTGAGATATTTTTGATGTCATCAATCGATAACTTCGCGGCCTGGGCCGGAATCTTCCGTTCCAAGTCCGCTTCAATCGATTTTATAGCGCCCTTGGCTTCAACTTCCTTGTCAAACAGCTGGGAATATTTTTCCAATACCGCCAGCTCGTCGCTAAAATCCTTGTTGCTCTTGATCTCTTTCATCCTTCTTTGGATCGCGCCCCGGTTTACTTTGTCATTTTCTATTACCTCAGTCAGTAAACCATCCTCGCCGCCGTACTCCTCTTTCAGTTCATCCATTTGTACGGCGATCTGCTCCAGCTCGGCGCTCAAATCGTCAAGCTGTTTTTGATCCTGGTCAAAATAGGTTTTAATTAGTAACGAGATTGGAATCAACCGCCCTTCAAGGCCAATCAGGCCCTCGATATCCTTTTTGCCCTTCTTGGTGTCTTTTTGTAGCCGCATCACCTGATTACCCGCGGTCCAGCCGTCAACAGTGATAATATAAACGTCATCCTGCATCGTCTGGCCCCAGTATTCCATCAGATGCTGGTAGACATCGTACTTATTCACCAGGGAAACGTTCCCGAAAGTAGTTAGCAGGTCGTTGGCAATCGGTTCGATGATTGCCTTGGGGTGGTCTTTCGTGGAAATCTCTCGCAAAGATTTAGTTGCTTTTATTCGCCAGCCGTTGAAACCCATCAAAACAGTCGAGCGGAAAGTGTCGAATTCCTTGTTGGCCAAGATTTTGTTTTTGATTTCTCCAGAGGGAATCGTCAGGCGCATAAATCCCTTTCGGTCGCCGACTTTGAATATTTCTTTTTTTAACGTTGGGCACACCTGCCAGTAATCGCTCAACGCATCAATGTCAACAATGGGAACACCACCGTTCAGATGCGCTTCGATATTCTGGATGTCTTCGGCTTCCTGGGTATTGATGTAACGTGGCAAATTAAGATTGTAGCCTTTCTCTTGGATTTCTTCGTTGGGGACGAAGCGCGAATATTTTGGAATTTCCAGCTGGCCGTTGAATGTATCAACAATCTTTTTAATGTCCTGTTCCCGCAGCCTGTTCTTGTTCCCGTCCTTAACGAATCCCTTGGAAGCATCGATCATGAAAATACCCTTCCGGTTGGCCGAAGTCGATTTATCTAAGACGATAATACACGCCGGTATTCCCGTGCCGTAGAATAAATTTGCCGGCAAACCGATAATTCCCTTGATATAGCCTCGCTGGATGACATTCTTGCGGATATTGGCCTCGGCATTGCCGCGGAACAAAACCCCGTGCGGCAAAATCACTGCACCCTTTCCCGTACTTTTCATCGAACGCAGAATGTGAAGCAGGAAGGCAAAATCACCGCTCTTGGCTGGAGGAATGCCAAACCCAGTGAAACGATCGAATAAATCGCTTTCGGGGTTGAATCCATTGCGCCATGCCTTATATGAGAACGGAGGATTTGCTACCACAAAATCAAAGGTCTTCAAAGCTCCGTTATCAAGAAAAAGAGGGTTAGACAAAGTGCTTTGGCCTTTCGCGATTTCCGCGGTCGGTTGGCTGTGAAGCCACATGTTCATCTTGGCCAGCGCTGCTGTGGCATTATCAAGCTCCTGGCCATAAATCGAAATGCCAGTGGGAGTTTCCGCAGCAATCTTAAGAAGCAGCGATCCGCTGCCGCAGGCCGGGTCATAGACGGTTTCCATCATTCCGGTAGCTTTCCTGGCGCCGATGACTTTGGCGATGATCCGCGAGACTTCCGCCGGTGTGTAGAATTGTCCCTTGCTCTTGCCCGATTCCACCGCAAAGTGCTTCATCAAAAATTCGTAGGCATCACCCAGGAGATCATCGCCTTCGGCGCGGTTATGGCTGAAATCCAAATCAGTATTTTCGAAAATAGCGATTAACTTGGTAATACGATCCACCATCTCCTTGCCATTCCCCAGCTTGTCCGGGTCGTTGAAACTCACACTATCGATCACGCCCTTTAGCCCATTGGCTTCGGCAAGCGTGCTTAAGACCACATCAACACCTTCGCCAACGTTCGGCTTGCCCTTCAGCGCGACCAAGTCGGCGAAACTTCCGCCCTTGGGAATTATGACATCGGAGTTCTTTTTGCCGGCATACTTGTCCGAAACATATCGCACAAACAAAAGCACCAGGACATAATCCTTATACTGCGACGCATCCATCCCTCCCCGCAGTTCGTCGCAACCCTGCCAGATCGAGCTATAAAGTTGTGATTTTTTAATCGCCATATTGTTTGTTTCTACCTTGATAAATTTTTACGATCGTGTTTTCAGGGTCTCTTGAACCAAAATGATAGCGATTTTTACAATCAGGACAAAGATATGAATCTATTGTATTGGGGATATCGACACGACTCTGCATCCTAATTAAATTTTTATCCTTTTCCCAGCATCAAGTACAAAATGGTCCATCCTTTTTACCACTCCTCGTTTCATCCTTGATCCAATAGGCTTCATCTTTTAAAATTAAATCTCCTTTTATTTTAAGTTTGTCTTTTAATTCTTTATTCTCTTGCTCTAATATTTGCAGTTTATTTTGCATTTCTAAAAGGATTTGCTGCGTTTCGAGAATCTGTTGATATTGAGGAATTTTATTTGCTTCTTGCAAAATTTTTCCAATTGCCTTTAATGTATTAAAAGTATCAAGCGGATTCATATTATTTATTATTAATAAAAAAGCACAAGGCGGATGTGCTTCGCTTCAAATATAAGCTTAAATCGACATTATTTCCAACATAAAGTCTATAGCCCAAAATAGCACTTTTTCTCGTTTCTTTCAATTTAACGACTGGTCTTGGGTTTAGAAAAAAAACGAGGGCGGTGCCTTCGCTTTCGGCTGAATACTGGATTTTTTTACTGCGCGATTCCTTTATCGATACCTTCAAGAATTTTGAGGTACTGTTTCCCATAATAATACCGGCAAGCGTTAAATTCTATGCCCATGCCGGTTCCTCCGTAGATTTTGGTTACATCCAATCCGCATACCGAATCAAAGTAATTATCTCTTGCTTCTTGAGCCGCCCTGATGCTGTCGGCCATCCCAACCAGATCGCCGTATTCCCAATCCTGCATCGGTTTTACGCCTGAATCAAGTTGTTCGATACGTTTTGACCCCAAGGCGATTAATTTATCTGCCAGTTTGTCGGCTTCGACAATCGTATTTTCCGCTAAATCTACCACGCAGTTTTGCTCATCCGGAACATTCGTTTGCGGGCAATCATTGTAAGTTAAACTTATAAACGGTTCCCGGCTGTCAAAATCCGGCTCATTGGATATTTGAGTCTTTCTTTCGATTGTTTCCGCCGCCTTCGGTCTGTGTGCGTTTAAACCAACCAAATATGCCCCCGCACATAAAATCGCGATTAAAAGCAAATAAAGCAGTTTAATTTTAATATTTTCCATACAAATGCTTTCTCGACATAATGTTTCGAGTTTTTAATCGAGTTTTTTGCTTGAAATTAGTAAAATCGCCGCCGAAGCAAGATTGAAGGCAATCCAAACCAATATATCTGGTAGAAGCCAAGGCGCGAATTGGACCAAATTAAGAGCAGCTACCGCAGTAAGCGTTAAATTCCATACTCGCTTACCTTGTTTACGGGCCTTAATGGCTCCAATAACGGCAGTGGCGATAACGATAACCGAAATGATTTGAAAACAGTAAAGCGGCACGGGGAAGGGAAGAACGGCAAACAAGAGAATTGTCCCGCTAATAATTGTCAG
Source organism: Candidatus Pacearchaeota archaeon (assembly GCA_035362275.1). GTDB lineage: Bacteria > Patescibacteriota > Minisyncoccia > Minisyncoccales > UBA5738 > UBA5738. The sequence goes on from DAOSDI010000019.1 coordinate 19,392, forward strand.
TAATTTGTAACTCACTATGTGCTTTATAATTGACAGCGACATTAACGATTAAAACCAAACAAGCCGGTAATCCATGACCAAATTTTTTGAATTAATCCGGGTTGCCGGGAATCATCTTTTGATGTTGGCGTGGCGTTATCGATTTTAGCAATTGTTTTGGGGCTTTCCTCCGGCGTTTCCGTTATAGAAGATGTTGAATTTGTTGCGATGGTTTCTGCCGGTGTATGTATCTGCTCAATACCGTCATCTGCCATGGCTATTGGCTCGGTTTCTGTCTTTTTGTCCTGGGTTGTAGATTTTTGGTCTTGCGTTGCCACAATGGTTTTGCTGATATTGGCTTGAATATTGCTTGCTTGAAATATGCAGGCTGAACCGTTTGCGTTCCAAACATATCCTTGGGCGCAATCGCATATTGGTCCGCCTGTATCATTAAGGTTCCCGGTCCAGACGCTATTGTTGCCATAATTATCTTTGCATGATTGTGTTTTTGTAACACATTGATTGTTTTTACCAATAATTAAGTCGCCGGAACATTTGCATTCCGGATCTCCCGCTGGCGGACAATAAAATTGCTGGCCTGCCAAGCAGTCATTCCAATATCTACCATTGCATAAATTTCCCGAGATCGGATTCGGGACGCATTGCGTCCGTTGGCTGTTCAAACTATATCCATTCCCGCATTTGCAATAACCGCGGCCATCGCTGGATAATTCTCCGCTCCAGACGCTATTTGCGCCAAACTGGTCTTTGCAAACCTGATCATAATTTTTTGTTGATGAAGCGGCTTGTTTGGAGCAAGTGTCAATGAGAAGATCGGTGTAATGTTTAACCATCAGATCTCTCGCAGTAGTAAGATATTTCAAGTGCGACACATCCTGTTGACGTGTAATCGGGTCAGAGCTGTCGTGCTCGTTTGCATAGTTCTCAATCATTTTGTTCGTCTCGTTCAAATCGGTAGCCTTTTCTTTGATATCCTGCGTCACTTGCTTTACGCATTCAGGGTTAAGAGCCGCGATTCGTTGTTTTGTAGCGGCGTTTAATTGTGCGTTTAAAATCTTCTCAATAGCAGCGTTGATGTTGTTATTGATTTGATTCACCAAGTTTTGGGCTTCAAATGGATTGGCGTTTTGAAAATAAATGGGATTGTTTTGCTCGCCCAAGGCAAAAACCAGAGGTATATACGCGAAAAGCGATGCCGTAGCAATTAAAGAAATGGAAATTAATTGTTTAAAAATTTTCATATATAAAAACACTTTTTAATCCGCATCTTCCAGTAATTCCGCAACGGCAACTAAGAAAATTCCGGTTTTTGCCGAGATGTCCGTTGTATCCTCTTCGCTTGGCAAAATAGTTTTTAACCATGGGATTAAATCGGCCCCTGAATCAACAACGGTGCCTATCGTGTCGCCAATAAGCAATTTTAGATTCATTATTCTCTTAATATTCTCGGTCGTGACAAATTCATGGATATAATCTTTGTCATAGTTTTGCCATTCTTCAAGCCAATACATACCGATTTGTTCTTTTTGTGTTAATTCCGGCATATTTCTTTGTTTTTTTAAAATAAAAACAGCCCGTTTGGGCTGGAAGTGGAGCAAATAAACACAGAGCTCCACGCCAGCTTGGACCTTGCGATCCCACACCGGTTTCCCGATATGGCTCAACGAAGAGCAGCTGAACGTGGAGTTCAGTATCTTCGTTGGGACTTAATGCCATGCCGTTAGCTTGCGCCAAAGGTTTAGGCAACAATATTCAGTTGTTCCCATATTTTATTGCAAATCTTTTATTTTTACAACCCCAGCGACTCACTTGTCAAATGATAATAGAAATGTCATACCTTGGATTTTTTTAGAAATGTCATACT
>DAOSDI010000020.1:0-18356 GCA_035362275.1 Candidatus Pacearchaeota archaeon
AAAAACCGAAGAGGAGAGATTGCGGCAGGAACAGGAGAAGAAAGAGGCGGAAGAAGAAAAACAGCAGAAAGAAGAAGCCGCGCGGCGGGAGGAGGAAGAAAAACGGCGGCAATTGGCGGCACTGGAAGCCGAACGCGCCAGGAAGGCCGAGGAAGAGCTGGCGCGGCGGCGGGAGGAGGCCAAAAAAACCGAAGAGGAGAGATTGCGGCAGGAACAGGAGAAGAAAGAGGCGGAAGAAGAAAGAGCGGCAAACAGCCTGCCGATAGTTCTCAAAAAGCTCCTCGCGAAGCTGGGAGAGAAAAAAGAAGCGATCACCCGAAAGGCGGCAGAAATTCCCGCCCAAAGAGTTCCTTTGGAGCAAAAAAGAAGAATCTTGGAAAGCAAGATCGCCATGATCCGCAAAAGCGAATTGGCAATGGTGGAAGAAAAGGAGCGAGAAATTGAAACAAAGGCGGCGGCAAAGAAAAATGAATTGGAAAAAAATTTCGATCCGGCGAAAGAAAAAACGCTAAAGCAGACCCTCTGGCAAATTGAAGACGGCCGCAAAGAAATAGAGAAACAACGGTGGGCAGTGGAAGATAAAATCAACAAGATCAAGGCTGACGCAGAATCCGTCGATCGCCAAATTTCGGAAAAAAATCGACAACTGGAAATCTCCGAAGAAGAAATCTCCCGAATTTCCGGAGAAGAAACACTGGTGCGTTTTGCCGTGGAAAAAATCCGCGCCGAAGAAGCAATACTCAAAATCATCGGAGAAAAAGAGATACTGGCGCCGGAATTGACGGCCGCCACCGATAAAAAAAACGATATTGAAAAAATTTTTGGCGGCTTGGCGGAGAAAGAAATCTCTGCTTCGCAGCAACTGAACGATATTGAAGAAAGAGAAGCGCGCGCCAAAGATTTGGCGCAAAAAAGGGAGATTGAGAAGGCCCGATGGCAAGCAAGCAACGACCTAAAAAGCATTGTTCAAGAAAAATGGGAATATGAAGAAAAATTGAACATAGCGGCATCCGATTTGAAATTGCTTCAAGGAAAGATGGAGTCGCTTAACGCAAAAATAGAATCCATCCAGAATAAAATCACCGCCGCGGAAATGGGACTTGAAGAGAAAGCGCTACCGGTACGTGCGCTCCGCGATGCGATCCGGCGCCTTTTGGAGGAAAATTCCGTCAGCTTCAATCGCAAAATCATTTTCCGCATCGTGCAAATAGATAAAGCAGAAGGTAAATCAAGCGGAGAAAGGAAAGCGGTGGCGGAACCCGCGGCGCGGGAGGAAGATAAGCAGACACCGCAAACGGTTGCCAGCCTTCAGGAAAAATCAAACGGAGAAAAAAAAGAGCCGGAAGAAAAAACGGCAGCAAAGAAGACGGGCGGAGAAAAGGAGACGGCGGACGAAAAAGCGGACGGAGAAAGAAAAGCGGCGGCGGAACCCGCGCGGGCGCAAACGGATAACGCTGCGCTCGGCAACGGCACCGCAAAAAAAGAAACGGACAAACCGATCGCCATTCCCGAGGAAAAGAAACCGGCGCCGGATATTCTTTTACGTGCAGAAAAAGTTCTTCCGAAAGAAAATACCGCACCGTCGGCGAAAAGCGGCTTGGCGGAGAAAGAAAAAGAATCGGAAGGCTTCCCCATAAAAACACCCCCTGATAAGGTTAAAGCAGACAAAAATAAATTCATTCCCGACAATACCGTCCCGGTCAAAAACTCCGCCGGCCGGCAAAACCCCGGCGAGGCAAAACCACCATTAAGAGAAGAAATTGTTAAAATAACGGAACATAACGACAACGTCTATCGCGAGCAAGTGGAAGCCGCACCGGCAAAAAATATTCGCACTTTCGCCCAAGAAGAGCCGCCGAAAATCGTACCGGCGGTTGGAGAAGAAAGAGAGATACCCAAGCCCGCGGAAAACGAACTTGAAGCCAACCGAGGCAATCCTGCGTTGAATCCGGAAAATCGATGGCAACAGATCAAAAAAACCACCCTGCCGGGGACGGCCGCGTTTGCGCCGGGAAGCGCCGAAACGGGGGAAAGCCGCGCGCAAACGGCAGCGGAAAGGCCGGCAGCAAAATCCAAAAGGGGCAATCTGTTGGCAAGACTGATGATTGTTTTCGCAGTAGTTGCCGTTTTGGGAATCATTTTGGCGGTCACCCTGAACAAAAACGGCGGAAAAACGCCGGCGGTCGTCAAAAACGAGCCGAAACCAACCGTAACAACCGATAAAAAACCACCGGAAGAACCCGCCGCCGCGGCACCGATAGTGACGACTGCGGCAACGGTGACGATTTATGTTGACAGTATCGCCAATGTTCCCAGTTCGATTTCTCCCTATATGCGGAAAAAATTTGATGCCAACGGATATCATTCGCTGTTAATCATCGACAGAGGCACCGGCAAAAAGATCGGCTTGAAACAATTTTTCAACGCCTACAAGCTGAACGCACCGTCGATTTTTTATAGCTCAATAGAAGACGACTGCGAATTTTTCATTTACGCCAACAACGGTAAAAATCGCATCGGTTTCGCCGCCGAAATCACTAAGAGCGAGATGATTGAACCCGCGATGTCCGGCTGGGAGGGGAGCATCGCCAAGGACACCGAAAATTTCTTTCGGCTGTTGGGCCGCAAGACCTTTGCCGAGGATGATGTTCTCCGTTTTGCCGATGGCGGCGCAGCGGGAACTGCGTATAAAGTAATGCAATTCTCACCGGCGGAAGACGAATTCGCCATCGCTTGGGCAAATTACCGGCAAACATATTTTATTTTTTCCACCTCCAATAATTCCATGGCAAAAATTTTCAACCAGTTGCCAAAATAACGAAAGAAAGATAAAATGGCATCAAAGCCGGCGAGGCGATTTTTCTTTAAAAATTTGCCGCGCCAAAATAACTTCCGGCCATCGGGCGGTTGCTGGGTTCTGCTCAGTTCTTAACCCAAACCGGCAATCCATCAATTGCCCGACGGTCATGATTCAAATGCCGGAACCAATAAACAAAATTTTGTCCGAGATTGAAAAAAAACTAAAGGAAGAGCGCGCCGCCGTGGAAGCCGCGCTGAGCAAAATTGCCATTCCCAACAAAAACGTACCCGGGGACTGGCAAAGCAAATTTCCCTACGGCGACGGCGAATCGGGAACAGCATCGCTGGAACGGCAAGCCGACGAAGTGGAGGAATACGCCACCCGCCTGCCGTTGGAAAAAAATATGGAAACCAAACTGATGGCAATTAACGCGGCGCTGGCCAAGATTGCGCAGGGAACATACGGTAAATGCGAAAAATGCGGCAAACAAATTCCGCTGGAACGGCTCAATATCTTTCCGGAAGCGCCTTTTTGCGTCGATTGCCAGAAATAATCCGCAAGACCGTCTTACCCGCAAAAATGATTTGCAATTTTCAATTTTCAATTTCAAAATGGCAATGCGTATTTTGACGCTTGAAGTTTGAATTTTGATATTTTGTATCGTGCTTTCAAAAATATGTTCCGCGGCCGTTTGCGGCCTGGACGCGCAACTGATTGAAGTCGAAGTGGACGCTTCATACGGACTGCGCCGTTTTGAAGTTGTCGGTCTGCCCGACAAGTCGGTGCAGGAAGCGAAAGAAAGAGTCGGTGCGGCGATTGAAAGCGCCGGTTTTAAATCGCCTCATCGCGAGCCGGTGAAAGTTTTGGTTTCTCTGGCACCCGCCGATTTGAAAAAAGAAGGCACTCTCTATGATTTGCCCATTGCCCTGGGCTATCTTTTGGCAAATAAAAAAACTTGTTTTGATCCCGCGGGAAAAATATTTTTGGGAGAGTTGGCGCTGGACGGCCGTTTGCGGCCGGCAAGGGGAGCGGTGTGCTTTGCCATCGCCTGTCGCGAAAAAGGCGTCAAAGAGATCATCTTGCCCGAGGAGAACGCCGCCGAAGCGGCGCTGATCGGCGGTGTGCGCGCCATCGGCGTCAAAACGCTGGCGCAGGCAATCGGATATTTGGAGGGAAGCGTTTCCGTCGCGCCGGCAACCGCACCGGCGGAGAAACTCGCCGGCGGCAACGGCGGAAATCTTTTTGATATGATCGCCGGCCAGGAATCGGCCAAAAGAGCGCTGGAAATCGTCGCCGGCGGCGGACACAATCTTTCAATGTGGGGCCCGCCGGGAACCGGCAAAACCTTGCTGGCAAAAACCTTGCCGGAAATCATTCCGCCGTTGTCTTTTGAAGAATCGCTGGAAGTTACCAAAATCTACAGTGTTTGCGGCTTACTCGCCAACGGATCGCTGATCGCGCAGAGGCCTTTCCGCGCACCGCACCACACCGCTTCCGACGCCGCCCTGATCGGCGGCGGCAATCCGCCGCGGCCGGGAGAAATCACTCTGGCGCACCGTGGCGTGCTGTTCTTGGATGAATTTCCCGAATTCCACCGCGACGCGCTGGAAGCCCTGCGCCAACCGATAGAGGAGGGAACAATCAACATTTTGCGGGCGCGCCACGCAATGTCTTTGCCGGCGCGGTTTATGCTGGTTTTGGCATCCAACCCTTGTCCTTGCGGCAATTTCGGCAACCCGGAAAAGCCTTGCGTTTGTTCGCCCTCCCAAATAAGAATGTATCGCAAAAAACTTTCCGGACCGCTGATGGACCGCATTGATCTTTTTATCAACGTGCCCGCGGTAAAATATGAAAAGCTGGTCCAAAACGCCCCGCGCGAATCCTTGGGCGAAAAAATGAAAGAAAGAGTGGCACAATGCCGCGCCGTGCAGGCGGCCCGTTACGGAAAGGAACGCACCAACGCCGAAATGGATATCGCGCAAATAAAAGAATTCTGCCGCCTTAACGGTGATTCCGAGCGGCTACTCAAAGTTGCCGTGGATTCCGCCAAAATTTCCGCGCGCGGCTATCATCGCGTCCTTAAAGTAAGCCGCACCATCGCCGATCTGGACGAAAAAAAAGATATTGCGCAAAACCACGTTTCCGAAGCGCTTTCATATCGCCCGCCCGAATCAACAATTTGAGTCCGCGGTTTTTGAATTAAAAAAACCGCTCCTGGCGATCTTTGTTTGATTTTAGCCTTTCCTATTCGATTAAAAAGGATTCTTCGCTCCGCCGACTTCAAAATGCAAATGGCACCCGGTAGATTTTCCGGTTTTCCCCATCGTGCCGACAATATCGCCTTTTTTAACCTCCTGACCGGCAGCCACGGCAACAGACTGCAAATGATAATAATGCGTGGTCACCGTGCCTCCCATATGGGTAATAGTGATATTGTTGCCGGCACCGCCGTTCCAGCCGCCGATCTTGGCCTTGATCACGGTTCCTGACGCCGCAGCATATATCGGCGCGCCGCAATATCCGCCCGTCAAATCAACTGCGTTGCGGAAATGCAATCCCTGTGTTCTTTTGCAGGCTGATCCCACCGGGCACAAAAAGTAATCCGCGGGCATCGCCGCCAAACCGGAGGCAGTTTTTGCCGGCGCCGGCGCGGTTTTTGCGGGAGTTGAAGTTTTCGGCGCCGGGGGAATTACCCTACCTCCGGGCACCACCAGTATATCGCCGATAAAAATATCGTTCTCGCCGGCCAATTCGTTGAACGCAACGATCTCTTCCGGATTGGCCTGATACTTCTTGGCAATTTGCGCCAAAGTATCGCCGGTGGCCGCATAATGAATCACGCCACTCACCGGGGGAATGATCAACTTTTGCCCCGATTTCAAACTCGCGTTTTTGGACAGATCATTCGCCCACGCAATGGTTTGGGCGCTGATGTTGAATTTCTCCGCCAGCACCGCCAGAGTTTCGTCGCCGGTGACCTCATATTCAATGATCGCATTGCGCGCCTCTTCGGATTCCGGCAAATCTGAAAAATCGCCGACGATCGCCGCCAGCACCCGGGAAGTGGCCGCCACCGGCGGCACCGCGGCCTTCACACAGCCGTCGCCGGCCAAAAGATATTCCGGCGACTCCGGCCGCACTTGTTCCGCCGCGCGGGCAAACATATCGTGCCCCTCAACACAATCCGCGTCTTTTTGGTTTTTGGCCGAAACAGAGCGCGCCGCCTGATGCGAAAGCGCGGACGCGCCGGCAAACAAAACCGCTCCCGCAAGGAGTAGTTTGGCGAAATTTTTCAATTGAAGAGGTATCCTCATAATCCACCATTGATTTTATAAAATCGCGCCGATTTGTCAATGGCGCCGCAATTATTTACAATGAACTATGGAAAACGAAACGGTAACGCCGAAAAAACGACTGGGGCAAAACTTTCTGACGCAAGCCGGCATCGCGCAAAAATTAATCCGGGCGGCGGAAGCCGGGGCGGCGGAAACACTGTTGGAAATCGGGCCGGGCACGGGAAATCTCACCGCCGAATTGGTAAAAACCGGCAATCCGATCTTTGCGGTGGAAAAGGACCCGGATATGGCCGCCATCCTGCACCAAAGATTTGCCAGCGCAAAAAATCTCAAACTGGCCGTTGCCGATATTCTCAAGTTTGACGAAACGAAAATCCCGGCACCGTACCGGGTCATCGCCAATCTGCCGTTCTATGCCGGCGCGCCCATTATCCGCAAATTTTTGGAAAGCGAAACTCCTCCCCGCGCGATGGCGCTGATCCTGCAAAAAGAAGTGGCGCAAAGAATCTGCGCCCGGCCGCCAAAAATGAATCTGCTGGCGCTGGCGGTTCAATTTTACGCCGCGCCGAAAATAATTTCTTACATTGCCAAAGGATCGTTTTGGCCCGCCCCCAAGGTTGACGCCGCGATTCTGCTTTTAACGCTCCCGCCAAAAAGAGGGGAGCGTGGCGATCGGCGATTCGCGGAAAAATTCTTCGGGATCGCCCGCGCCGGGTTTTCCCACCCGCGAAAAATTTTGGCCGGCAATCTTGCCGAGGAGCTGGAACTGCCGCGCGAAAAAGTTACCGCCGCGCTGGAAAAAACGAATCTGGCGGTAAATTGCCGCGCGCAAGATTTGCCGATGGAAGCTTGGACCGCCTTGGCGCACGCGCTTGAATTCCAATCAATGCAATGACAGCCAATCGTTTCAAAAAACTTTCCGTTGGTTTTTTTTGCGGCATTCTTTTACCGGCGTTTTCCCCGTTCTCAACGGCAAACGCCTGCAACCCCCACATAGATTATTATGTAAAGACCGCCAAAACGTGCAACGGCTACAGCGTCGGCCATTCCGAAATATGGGAAAACTACACTCAGGAATGCAATTGCACCCCGGAAAAAGGATGCGACTGTTGTCCCCACACCCGGCGCATCAAGACCGCCGCATCGTGGCAGATCGCGCAAACCGGTTATGACCACGGCTTTTTCAAATGCGAAAAAGAATGCCTCACTTCCCCGCATCAGACCGGTTCTCCAAAATACTATGACGATCCCAAAAACAAAACCCGGCAAAATTCGGCCGCCGTTAATTTGCCCGTGGTTTTGGCGTGGGAAGATGATCCTGATGAATGGAAAAATTTGGGGGAATATCTGACTCCTTATCGCGACAACGCGCCGACCGGCATTAACTACGGGCCGAACAGCTACCGGGTGGAAATACAATATGAAGAATATGAAAACGGCGACGCGAATTTGCACATTGATAAAAACAAAAATCCGCAAGGCATCCAAACATTGTCCGACGGTCAAAAAATTTTTTACAAGATCATCGCCAAAAGCGGGCTTGACGGGTTCAATTCCCGCGACGACGGCGGCGCGTGCTTCTTCCAGACCAACACGACCTACAAATGGCGCGTGCGGCCTTGTTGCGACGCGGCGGGAACACAATGCAAAACCTACCGCGACGATGAAGGCTGGTGGGAGTTTTCCACGTCGCCGGCAAGCGAGCTTTTGGGACTCACCGACAAGGACAAATACACGCGCGGCGCCACCGACGGCATCGCCCAAGACCCGGATTGGAACGGCCCGGCGGCGATGGAAGGTGTGGATTTTTGCAGTGCCAAGCTTTTTTGGTGCAAGGCCAAATTGGCGGACTCTTCAACCGACTACCATCGCTTTGACAAAGTCTACAACGAAAACCAGCCCTACGCGTTCAATTACCAAATGCGCGTGATGTCCAGCGAAAACACCTCTCTGGGAGCGTTGATTGAAAAAATTGAGAAGATCCCCGTTTTGGGGGGAATTCTCGGCTGGATAAAAAACAGCGGCGTTATCAGCGGCATCAAATCGCGATGGGACGAATGGCAAGGCAAGTGGAGCGGCGCCGCCAGCGAGTGCAACAAATGGATGGAACCCGATCTGGAAAAAGCCGCGAAAAGCGAATCCGCCGTCGGGGAATACGAATCCGAAGCTTGCCATTATTTGCAAAGAAACGCCGACGGCACTTGCGCCAAGCCGGAAACGCTCTCTTTTTCATCTTATTTTGATAAAATTACCAACGACGCTTCGTTTATGCCGTTTTTCTCCGCCGCGGAAAAAACCAGCAGCGACCGCCATCTTTTCACCGGCGACTGGGCCGGCAAACTGAAATATTCGTGGCAGATCAAAACCTGTTTCAACACCAGCCCGAACACCAAAGATGAAAAATTTCCCCATTGCAACGGCAACATTGAAGAAGATTACGGGCAAAAGTGGCAGTTGATCGGCAAGCCGATGAGCGGCAGTACCATCGGCAAACCGACGGCCGCCGCGCCGGCGGATAACAAGAATTGGACCGACGAGAACAATCTGGTCGGCGCCGGCGGCACTTTCAATTGGACCGCCCCTTGCGGCGCCAATTCTTTTTTATATGACATTCAGGACGAAACCGGCAAGAGCATTTTTGACGGCGACGAGATTTGCGGCGCGGATTACAAAAAAGATTCGGGAAGACGGATCGGCAAATCACAAATCACGATTGCCCTGGTTGAAAAAGATCCCAAGCAAGATAAAGATCCCGGCACCGTGCAGTTGAAAATTGACACCAAATACAAGTGGCGGGTGAAATCCTGCTGGCCGTCCATTCCGGTGGGAGAAGTCAAAAACATTTGCAGCGGCCAATGGTCCGATTATTGGTCTTTTCGCACCACCGGGAAAAAACCGACCATCGGAAGCGACGCGGTAAAAATGGCCGCCCCGACCGCCACTTTGACTTGGGAGGCGGTTTCGGCCGCAAATTCGTATCGCGTAGCCATCAACGACGGCACCCCGGTGGAAGAAGCGCCAGCAGAAGAAGTCCTTGTTACCACCAATCAATTCAGCTTCAATTATCCCGGCGCCAAAAAAAATTATTCTTGGAAAGTCAAAACTTGCGCCGACAGCGCCGGCACGGTTTGCGGCGAATGGCAAGCGGGAACATCGTTTAATTCCGAAGACTTCCCCGTCCCGGCCAATTTATCGCCCGCCGGCAATATCACGCAATTGCCCTCCGCTTTATCATGGAACGGCACTGCCGGTTATTTTTGGGTTGCGGCACAAGTGACCAACGGCGAAAAAAGCACCAGTTGCGATCCGGAATGGTTCAATAAAGAATATGCGGGCAAAACGGTCTCCGGCACCGATTTGGCAATCAAGGCCGCGGAGAAAAACGCCTCCTCCCATTGCGCCGGCGATTGGACGTTCACGGTCCGCCCTTGCTTTGACGACAAATGCGCGGCGCGCAGTTTCAACGAAGCGCGCCAAACATTTTCCGTCGCCGGCAAGAGTGAAAGTTCCGGGCTGATGGTTTGCGGCCAAAAAAGCGACGATCCCGGCACTCCGTATAACGAAAAAGAACCTTGCGAAATCAAGCACATATTTTTAACTCTGAAAGTTATCATTGATTTTGTGATGTTCAAATTGGCGCTCCTGCTTCTGCCGATAATGGCGCTGGTTACCGGCGGCCTGTTCTATCTGACGCCGGACAAAGCAAATTTAACCGCGCGCGCCAAAGACATCTGGAAAAAAATCGGCATCGGTTACGCCGTTTTGTTTTTTTCCTGGATCATCGTTTCCATAATAATGGCGCTTACCGGCTACGGGGCGTTGTGGAACCAAATTTTATGATTTATAATCAGTCAATGGCGGGAAAAATTAATTCCGTTAAAAATTTTTTGTTGGCAGTTTTTTGCCTGGCGGCGGCGCCCGTCGCGGTTTTTTCGGCCGAAATCGGCGAAACCGATTTTTTTGACATCCCCCAAGAATGCGGCCGCGGCTTCAGCGACGCCAAAGCCGGCGAGATGGTGTGCGATTCTTGGACAAAAGGATCGCAAGTAAAGGTGGAGCAAATCAATGTGGGCACCTGCGTTTGCGTCAATGAATGCCTCACCGTTCCGAAAAATCACTATTATTACAACGATCCGGTAAACAAAACCCGCCAGACCAACGACCAAGAAATCACCCTGCCCGTCGTTTTGGCATGGGACAACATTGACGGCTGGCAAAACGAAAGCGGCGCCTATATCTGGAATTTCAGCGGCATGGGAAACAAAAAGAACATCAATTCCAAGCTTTTCGGCGCCTACTCTTACATTTTGGAAATTGAGAACAAAAATTTTGAATTAAACGACTCCCAAAGTGCCGGCGACGTTTTTCGACGCGTTCTTACCACCAACGAATTCAATCCCACCAAAGAGTTTTACCCTTGCTTTTTCAATTCCGACACCGTGGTCAAGTGGCGCGTGCGGCCATGTTGCAATGAAGACGGCTCCAACTGTCTCCCCGAAGACAGCGCGCCCTGGTGGACGTTTAAAACCAGCCCCGCCCCCGAACCGATCAATATCGGCGATCCGGATTGGAACGGTCCGGACGGAAAGACCGGCGTTTCTTACGACGGGCTGAAGCTTGACTGGTGCAAGGCCAGAGTGTCGGAAGAAAAAATGCCCTATAATGAAAATACAAGTCCGGCACTGGCATATCAACTGCGGATTTACACCAACGAAAATGAATTGGTAACCGACAATGTGCAGATCCCGGCGCAGTTTGCCCAGTTGGCCGCATGGCTGAAAAAAGACGTGCCCGCTCTGCCAAATCCTCTGGCCTGCCATTATCTGCAAAAACAAAGCGACCACACTTGCAAACCCGACGTGATTAACCCGGAAAGCGCTTTAACCGGCCGCAATTGGTGGTCGCACAAAGAAATGCCGTCCCAAGACCGCGCATTGTTCACCAAAAATATCACCTACAGCTGGCAATTGCGGCGGTGCTTTACCAATCCTCAGGCCGGCGACGAATATTGCGGCTCGTCGGCAAACAAATACTGGGGGCAAATCTGGGAATTCACCACCAAGAACGACCCGATTGCGGCGCCATCGCTGCTCGCACCGCCAAACGACGATAATTATGCCGATTCTCAAAACGCCAACCTCACTGAGCTTCCCGGAAAACTTTTGTGGCAAGCTTCCAACGGCGCCAATTCGTTTGCCTATGACATTCAAAAAATTTCCGGTGACGGAGGGCCGTCTTTGGTCGGCGGAGAGCGGCGGGCGACAAAATCGCAAATAATATTTTCCAAATCCGCGGCGGAAGACCCAAACAGCGACACCCGGGGGATTGAACTGGAATTGGACACGCCCTATAAGTGGCGGGTAAAATCCTGCTGGCCGGCCCTCCCGGCGGGCAATGTTTGCAATGAGGATTGGTCGCCGTGGTGGTATTTCCGCACTACCGGCCGCGCCCCCAAAACCGAAACCTTGCGTCCGGAAAACGAAGCGCGGGAAGTGACAATGCCGGTTAATTTGCAATGGGAGGCGGTGCCGGGAGCCAAATCATATGTTCTTAATTTCAACGGCCAAGAAATCAAGGTGCAAAACAACCCCCACACTGCCGACTATCCGACAATTAACCAAAGCCAGACTTACAAATGGAGCGTGAAAACCTGCGCCGACAGCGCCGGACAAACGTGCGGCGAGTTTTCGCCGGAATTTTCTTTTGCCACTGCCGCGCTGGGCGCGTCCCAAAATCCGATATATCCCGGCCAAACCATTGACAACCGGCCGCTGATCTATAATTTTTCCTGGGAACCGGTCGCCGGCGCGCATTACTATAAATTTACGCTTGACTACGCCGAAAGGTCCGACAAGGAAACCAACGAAAAATGCCAAGCCGGCCCCAAGGTTGAGAAGACCGTGCGGGAAAATTCCGCGGCCGTGAACAAAAACATTGACGCCCTCTACTGCCTGGGAAAATACGATTGGAAAGTTTTGGCCTGCCTGAACGAAGAATGCACGGACGCGGGCGCGGCACCGGCAGTCTGGTCGTTTGAGTTCGTCGCCGGCGGCAAAGAGATTGAAAAGGGCGAAACGATTTTGGCGGTTTGCGGTTTGGCCAACGATAATCCCAACACCGAATGGGACGACCGCGAAGCTTGCGGCATCAAGCATTTCTTGCTGACGATAATGCAGGTTTTGAACACGATTCTCTTCCGCGTCGCTTTCATTCTTTTACCCCTGCTGGCTTTGGCCACCGGCGGCCTGTTCTACACGAGTTTCGGCACGCCGGAGATCAAGCAAAAGGTGATCTCCTGGTGGAAAATAATCGGCATCGGCTACGGCTTGATATTCTTTGCCTGGACCATTGTGGGTATATTCACCAGCCTCTTCGGATACCATGGGGCATGGTGGCAAATATGACGGCAAATTCTAAACACTAATCTCTAAATTCTAAACAAATTCAAATGTTTCAAACCCAAAATTCAAAAAAATACGATCTTGAAGACAGAACATTTGATTTCGCCCGCGACATCAGAAACTGTTTAAAACAGATAAATAAAACTACTGCTAGCGTTGAGGATATAAAACAATTGGTAAGATCATCGGGACCGGTTGCCGCAAATTATATTGAAGCCAACGAAGCGCTAAGCAAAAAGGATTTTGCGATGAGAATCAAAATTTGCCGCAAAGAAGCCAAGGAGAGTAAATTATGGTTGAGACTATTAGCATCGGAAAGTGTAACCAATCCAACAATAAATAATTTGATTCAAGAAGCCACAGAATTGACTAAAATATTCGGCTCAATGGTGGAAAAATCAAAGTAAAGCATTTTGTTTTTTATTTAAAGTTTGGGTTTTGTTTTGTTTTTTCAATTTTGAACTTGTTTATGATTTAGAGATTGGAATTTAGGATTTATTATAGATATTATGAAATTGGTGCATCTGTATTTAATCGGCGTGTTTGTGATGATCGCTTTTCTGGTCGGCTCCACAATGTGGCAGTTCGGCCAGTTCCAGTCCAACATCAAAGACCTGCAGTTCGGATTGCCGCAGGAATTGAGTCAGGGAATGCCCGACGCCAACCAGCAGATCGCCCAGATGATGAGCCAGATCCAAACGCAGGCGCAAAATTCCGGCGCGGCAACAACCGCGGGCGACAGCGCCAGCACCACCGTTGAAACCAAAGTCTGGACCGCCCCCGACGAATCGTTTTCCTTTGAATACCCGGCCGACTGGACGCCGATGGCAATCGCCGCGCCCGTGGACAGCGCCACCGGCAAAATTTTGTTTTCCGCCTACAAAACCGGCGGCGGGGCCGGAATGGCCTCCGTCAACTCCCTTTCCGTGGAAGAATCCGATTACAAAACCGCCGAAGAGCTGATGGAAAAGATTGAAAGCGACCTGCGCGCCAAAAACATCCCCGCCAAAATCACCCGCAGTGAAATCATCAACGGCGCCCAAACCATCCCCGTGATTGAAACCGAATACTCAACCACGGAATCAATCTTAAACACCCCGATAAAGTTCAAAATGGTTAATGCCGCGTTTAGCAATCCTTCCGAAAAAATTTACTCCATTGGAGCAATCTTGCAAAATCCGGATAGCGCGGCGGAACAGGAAATTGAAACGATAATTAAGTCAATTTCCGGCGCGGTAAACGATTAAAATCAAATGAACCGAAAACCATTAAAAACCAAACCTTTCCAAAATAAAATCCGCGGCGCTTTTTGGCTAAAAAGCGGGAAATATTTTCTGTTTTTTGCCGGAATCAATCTTTTTTTTCTGGCGCTTCCGGCAATGCCCTTGCTTGCTTTCGGAGAATGCCAAGAGCCCGCTTCATTAATCAATGAAATGCAAGTGGATTGGCCGGCCGCGCCCTTGGGAGGATACACGCTGGATGAAAATTCCAGCTTGGCGGATCTGGTCGCCTATTTTTTCGGCTGGGGAGTGGGACTGGGCGGATTGGCGGTTTTTATCGCGCTGATCGTTGCCGGCGTGCAATTGATCACTTCCGTTGCCGACCCCGGCAAAATGAACGAAGCCAAAAAAAGAATACGATCCGCGGCGCTGGGGCTGGGCTTGCTGTTGTCCAGCTGGGCGATTTTTAATTTGATCAATCCCAATTTAACCAAAATGGAGGTCAATCTCTATGAAACGAAAATCTTCAAGGCCGGAGGGAAAGAATGCGCCAGCGCATCGGAATGTTGCGATATTACGAAAAACCCACAATGCGTCCCCAAAAATTGGCGCTGTTGCCGGTATAACGACACCAAGTGCATGGAGACCGGCGTGGAAACGCCGGAAAACGCGCGCGGCAATTTTGAAATTGGCGCGAAATGTTTGGGCGACCATGCCTGCGAATCTCTTTATTGCGGCTGTAATTATGGCATCAATCCGGAGGATGGCACCAAAGACAGCTGGGGGGAAGTCTGCCTGCCCAATCCCAAAATTTGCATTGAAAATCCGGCGGCAAAGGAATTGGGTTGCGATAAAGTTGTTTTTTATGACAAAATCGATTTTGACGGCAATGAAAAAACGGTAGAAGAAGGAAAAATCAACGCTGGATGGGTTTGGCTTGACGGATTCAGGCCAAAATCTTATCAAGCGTTTTACAAAGAAAAAGACAGTGCCGGCAAAGAAACCGGGAAATTTTTGCCGTGCGGAAAATTCGCCTGCGGCTGTCAGATCAACCGCTGTTTGGATGCCGGCGGCGCCGGCGGCTCCAATTGCATCAACAACACCGCCAACAAAGAAAGCGGGGAGTTTATGGAATATGTGTACAGCGAATCCAATTTTGAAGAAATTTCGGGCGTGAGAATCAAGGACTCAACAAAACCGGCAGGCGCGGAGGAAGGCGTCCCATGGTGGCAAACTTTGTCAAATCTAAATCCATTCAAATGATTAAAATGGGAAAAAGCAAAAAACTAATACTAGTCGCAACATTTTTTCTGGCAGTTCTGTTAATCTTGGTTTCAAACGAAACTTCGGCATTTATGGTCCCGGAAGTGATGGTCTCCAACTTCGTCAAGCCGATAACTACCTATCTTTTTGATATTATCAAGCAGTTGCTTACCGGTTTGATCTCTTTTTTGGTTGCCGCCGGCTTGTTCAGCTTTTCGGTCAATAATAGTCCCAAAATGCTGGACCTGAAAAACAGCGATTTTGTCATCACCGGCTTGAGCATCACCACGTCGCTGGCAGACATTTTACTGATCGCGGTGTTTATCGCCATCGCCCTAGGAACGATTTTTGACGCCGAATCAATCAACGCCAAAAAACATTTTCTGAAATTTGCCGTCGCGGCGCTGTTGATCCATTTTGCTCCGCTGTTTGTCAGTATGGCAATTGACATCGGAAACATCATTATGTCCGGGCTTGTCGTTGGCAGCGGCCAAGCGGCGTTTTCTTCCATTATGAACAATTTCGCGATGCAAATTGCCATTAATCTTGCGGGGATTGCCGTTGCTTATGGCGGGATGGCAGTTGCTTCCGCCATTCCCGGCGGCAACATTGCCCTCGGGGTAGCATTAGCTTTTGGAATTCTGCCGGCCTTTGCGTTTTTGCCCGGCGTTTTAATACAAATAATGGTGATGGGGATTTTGACCGGCCTACTTTTTTCATTCGCGATCTTTTTCCTGACCCGGGTCTTTATGATCCAAATTTTGGCCGTGCTCGCTCCGTTGGCAATCCTTGCCAACGTTTTGCCAAAAACCGAGTCCTATTTTAAAACTTGGCTCAGCTGGCTCATCGGCTGGACCGTGGGCGGCGTTTTAATGCTGTTTTTGCTGACCTTGGGACTCACCACCGCCGGAGGATTTTTACCCAACGACATTGATTTTAATTCGGAAGGATTTACCGTTGGCGGAGTCCTCTTTGGCCTTCTCACGATGGATCACATCAAATGGATCGCCTTGGCAGTTTATATGATCACCGTGCAAACCCTTTGCGCCGGAGCAATTCCGGCAATCAGCGGCCAAATCAGCGACAAGATCAGCCAAGGAGCCGGCGCCGCCGCCGGAAAATTGGGCCAAGGATTTAGGACAGGCAAAGGCAAAGAGAAAGATCCGGTTACCGGAAAAAAACTAGACGCCAATTTTCAATCAGCGATTGAGTCCAAGATAAGCAAACGCGCCGAATCTTATTTCGGAACGCGGTCTTCAAAGGCATCCTCGCCTCCGGGAACGCCGCCGCCTCCGGCAGGAGCAGCCGCGCCGCCATAGCAAATAATCATAACCCATCAAAACGTCCACCGAAATTCTAAAAAAAGAGGATTGCTCGGGTGAAAGCAATCCTATTGGCTTCATTTTATCGTCTGCCTGACTCGGACAATGTCTTTGACTAAACTTTCTTTGGCCGCATCAGAAACACCGGGAGGAACGACTCCATTAACTAATGTTCCGATCGCGCTGAGATCCAGCAAGCTCGCCGGCATATTCTTGGCCAGCGCACTTACCAACTCCCAGTAGGCCGCTCCGGGGCTTCTGTCAAAAATTTCCCCCATTTTCTCCGCCGGTTCCTGACTCTGAAGCTTGGCTTCTTTCTCAAAGTAGGCCTCAATTAACCGCGCGGCACCTAGTAGTTTAGCTCTTATTGCCGCGGAAAGCGCTTCGGCAAAATCTTTGCTCAGAATGACATTATCTAATGTCATTCTTTCAATTTCAAAACCGTATACCTCCCATACCATTTCCAGAAAAGAGCCTTTTTTTTCTTCCCCCGGCTCATAATCAAAGTAGATGCCTTTGTAGTATGGAAGCCGGGAAGTGAGCCAAGCTATTGGCCAAGGATCTTTTCGCGCCGCCGCTGGTCTTACAACAAACGGCCGATACTTATAGGTTCTCTTCGTGAGGTCGCTCCAGAACTCCTCTATTATTTGGTCGGAGTCCTCTTCGCTGGGGTTAACCTTGACATTAATGTCAATGCACTGATCGGTCTTGCTAATATCAACCGACGGACGATAAATCTTTCGACTCTTCGCCCATGCTAACCATGCGCTCCCGATGAACCCAATAACTATCTCCCTAGCTTCATGGGTAAAGCGGAACGCTTTATCGGGATTGCACATTCTCATGATAACGTTTCCAAGAAATCTGAATGGAAAGTTATCCTCATCAAAGACATCCACTACATAAGCCATAGGTGCCTTCTTCACGAGAAGGCCGCGGCTAATGACGTCACGGGGAATATATCGGCCGCCTTTGACTTCCGCCCACCTCTGGTGGATTTGGGTCACGGCCTCAAAAACCCCAATCATGTAAATGCCCTTGTTTAACAATCCACCGGCGTTTTCGTCATCTCCCAAGACGATGTCCCCGGTGTCGCCGAATTTCCAACCGGCGTAGCAGAGGAGCCAATACCGATGCCTCCCTTCATTCTCGTCCCCTTCATTCTCATTCTCTTTCTCTTTCCCGGACACGACCTGATATACGCGCCCGTCCTTGGGCCGGATAATAATCTTCCACACCGAGGGGAGATAATGCCAGACCATCCAGTAAATGGCATACAAAATGGCGCCTATCGCCCCGGGAAAAACAACAAAAACCGTTAATAAGACCGTTAACCACCAAGGAAAATAAAAACTCCCAAATATCTCTTCCATTGGAATCGGCATTATTTTTCTCCTCCTCTTTCTTCCGCTACTTCCTCGGCAGCCTCCCTGGCCACCTTTTTCATTGCCTCATCAATACCGATGACGGGCTCTTTCTTTTCCGCCTGTGCCACGGTAGTGGCAGGCCCATATCTTCTTGCCTCCTCTCTCTTCGCATCGCGTATCCATTTTTTACGATATGCGCGAGTTATCGCAAAAACTGAAGCGCAGGAGCCAAAAACAAAGAGGAACTGCCGGAAATTCACCCACGGCACCCCATCATAACTGACTCCTGGATAGGGGATAAAAGGCCACAACCAGGCGAAACAAATTACAAAGAATGTCAACGCTACAACAACCAAAATTGCAAAAGCGATTTGAATTTTGGTGTCCAACGAAACCAAATTATCCATTTCTTAACCTCCTTTTTGTTTGTTTTCTTTTGGTATCCATATTAATAATTTTTAGCGCCGGAAACCCGGCGGGACTGGCTATCTCATATCATATTTTAGCTAATTTGTCAAGGGTTTTTTCGGTAATCACTCACTGGGTATTTGTATTTTAAGGGTCTAACCTTCGCGTAATCGCGAGGGTTAGGCCTTCCCCAGAGAATCCAAATTCAAAATTAAGGGAGGCCGCGGAAATTGTTAAAAAATTTGGCAGCCGGTAAAAAATTTCATCATTCGCCCGGAA
>DAOSDI010000021.1:0-16005 GCA_035362275.1 Candidatus Pacearchaeota archaeon
CTATCCCGTCAGCGTTGACCGGCACGAATGCCGCTTCCTGCGAGACGGCGCTTTAGTCGCGGTGATTTTAAAAAAACAGCGGGAATAATCACATCTTCGCTGTTTTTGTTTCTTTTCCGTGATTTCAATCCCGCGGTTTCAATCCCGCGGTTTTTGTTTTGCCGCCGGTGTGATAAAATAAACCTGCGATATTTTTCAAAAGGGTCCGACCCTTTTCAAAAGGGTCGGACCCTTCTTCATGGATTTAATGTTTTGGTTTGTTTTAATATCAATACTTATTTTTGGATTGATCGCGGGCAGTTTTGCCAATTGCGCGATTTTTCGTTTCGGCGAGGGAGAAAGCGCGCTTGACGGCCGGTCGCGCTGTCCAAAATGCCGGCGCGAACTGGCGTGGTATGATTTGATTCCCGTTGCCAGTTTTTTTATCCTGCGCGGCAAATGCCGTTATTGCCAAAAGCCGATCTCTTGGCAATACCCGGCGGTGGAGCTGGCGGTGGCGGGATTGTTTTGCGCCGCCGCGTGGCGTTTTTATCCGGCGGTGTTTGCGGGCCATTTTTCTTTTTTTCCGCTTTTGGAATTGTCCGCGTGGTGGATTTTTTTGGCGGCGATGGCGGTGGTGTTTTCTGCCGACTGGCGCTGGTATTTGATTCCCGACGGGGCGCTGATTGCCGGCTTGATTGCGGTTTTGGTATTGCGCGCGGGCGCGCTGGCGCAGGACTTTTTTCTTTTCGGCCGGCCGGATTTTGCCGCGCTGGCGGATCCGCTTTCGGCGGCGGCGTTTGCCGGGGGTTTGTTTTTGGCAATGTTTCTGGCGTCGCGGGGAAAATGGATGGGATTCGGCGACGTGAAGCTGGCGTTTTTGATGGGCTTGGCGCTGGGATTCTGGCCGGTATTGCTGGCGATGTTTTTGGCAAATCTTTTTGGTGCTATAATGGGATTGGGGATGGTGTTGGCAAAAAAAAAGAAAATGTCGTCGCCGATTCCCTTCGGGCCGTTTCTGGTCGCCGGCCTGCTGGTCTCGCTTTTTTTCGCGCCGGCGATTTTGGACTGGTATTTGCTTGCCGGATAACCGGGGTCTGTTGCCAAATTAGCTTCAGAACGAAATTTTCAGATTTTGTGCGAGCCGAATGAAGAGCGAGGAGGCATACTTGAAGCTAAAGTCTGCCGACGAGCGATGAATTCGGCGGCGCCGAAAGATGGGAATTGCAGTTGAAGCTAATTTGGCAACAGACCCAATTGGACAACAAGAAAATGAAATTCGGTTTTAAAAGCAACAAGGGATTTACCATGGTGGAATTGATGACGGTGGTGGCGATCATCGGCATTATCGCCGCGATCGGCGCGGCCGGTTACCGCCAGGGTGAACGGCGAGTCATTTTGGATAATCAAACGTTTGGGTTTATGCAGGATGTGCGGCGGGCGCAGGAGCGGGCATTGTCGTCGCGCGACACAAGCGAAGGGACGGCGCGGAGAGGCTATGGCATCTATTTACCGCACGGCGTCAATTATTATTTGATTTACGCGGACAAAGACAACAGCAAAAGTTATGATGCCGGCGAAGAAACCGAACGGATTTCTTTGGACGGCAAAATTATGATTCTGGATATGCGGGTGCGTAAAAAAAACACTTCCTGGACCAATGCCAACTCCATTGACATCAATTACGCCGCGCCGAATTTGACCGCCCGGATTATCCGGGGCGGGGACGAATACGAATGGGCGAAGATAGTTTTTTCCGTGGTCAACGGGTCGCCGACCCGCACGGCGGTGATCAATATCGCCGGTCTGGTGTATGTTGAATAATAATCGCCAAATGGCGTTGATTATGAAAAACGCGTTTTCAAAATCCGAACAAGGGTTCACTTTGGTGGAGGTGATGGTGGCGCTGGTGATCGTTTCGGTGGGAATGATCGGCGCCTACGGACTGGTGAATCAGTCGCTGGCGCTGTCAAATTCCGCGGCCAATCGTTTTACCGCGGTTCATTTGGCCGCCGAAGGCGCGGAAATCGCGCGCAATCTTCGCGACACCAACTATTTGAAATTCTATGAAGGGTTGGGGGATTGGAATGACGGATTGACCGGCTATGAATCGGGCGGCGGGGCGGATTATTTGAGCTC
Source organism: Candidatus Pacearchaeota archaeon (assembly GCA_035362275.1). Classification (GTDB taxonomy): domain Bacteria; phylum Patescibacteriota; class Minisyncoccia; order Minisyncoccales; family UBA5738; genus UBA5738. Next base: position 2,119 of record DAOSDI010000021.1, read on the forward strand.
GGGATTGACCGCCGATCCGGCGGCGACGATAAAAATCGACGGCGGGCTTTACGGCTATTCGGGCGGAGAAGGAACGGAAAACACAATGTTTAAAAGAAGGATCAGGGTGATTCCCAATGCATCGCCGGCTTATCTTGAAGTGGTTTCCGAAGTTTCCTGGTCCGATTCGGCCGGCGGACACACCGAAATCGTCCGGGAAAGATTATACAACTGGTGGCAGTGATCAATAATCAATAATCAATAATCAATAATCATTTATCAATTATTGATTATCAATTATCACTTGTAATTTATCATCAATCAATCAAATGAAGCCGGGGAAAAAATCAAACAAAATCGGGCAATGCGGGTTCACTTTGGTGGAAATGGTGGTGACGCTGGCGGTCTTTTCTTTGATTATGATCGCGGTGACCGGGCTTTTTTTTCACGCTTTGCGCGCCCATCGCGTGATTTTGGCAAAGTCGCAAATGCTGGGAGAGGCCGCATATAATCTGGAACATATCAGCCGGGGATTGCGGATGGCAAAAAAAACTTCGGACAACGGCTGTCTTTCGGGCAAAAACCTTAATTTTGAAAAGACTGCCCGGGGCGGCGTGAAATTCCAAAATTTGAACACTTCCGGAACGATGGACTGCGTGGAATATTATCTGGGCAATCCGGGAGGCGACTATGGCGCCAACGGCGCGCTGATGGAAAGCCGCGCCAACACGGATCGATCTTTTGATTTGCCGCTTACCTCTCCGGCGGTGAATGTGGAGGCGTTTAACGTTTATGGCTATGGCTGGCCGCAAAATGACCGGCTGCAACCAAGAACCACGATCGGCCTTCGGATACGGGGGCGCCAGGATCAAGTGATGAGCCACCAGATCACGATTTCCCAGCGCGATCTTGATATTGAAGAATAAAATATTATTTTGGATTACGAAACGCTTTGTATTTTGGGGTCTATCCCTCGTTACTGCGAGGGTTAGACCCCTCCAACAGGGTTAGACCCCTCCAACAGCATTTGAATTTAATGGTTTTGTAATTCAAAGATATTATGTTAAATTTCAAAAAAAACGATAACGATTTGATTTGCGACCGCCGCGCGGGCGTGGCGATTTACATTGCCGCGGCGGCAATGTCGGTGGTTTTGGCGGTGGCGTTGGGGGTGGGGCTGATGGTGGCCGGCCGGATTAAAATGTTAAACGAGGCGGGCGATTCAATCAAGGCGTTTTCTTTGGCGCAAATCGGCGTGGAGGACGCCCTGTTCAGGCAGATTGATTCGGCCGGTGTTTCCGACGGTTGGACCGATGGGGGGGATTCCCAATATGAATTCGTGTCATATCGTTGCGGCCCGGTTGATGAGTTTATTTGCATTCAATCCACGGGGAAATATCGGAACGCGAACCGGGCGATCAGGATTCGGATGTAATCGCAAAATTTTTATGGAAAGGCAAGCGGCAAAAGAAAGGATCGCCAAGCTGGCGAAACTCATCAACCATCATCGCTATCTCTATCACGTGCTTGACCGCCAGGAAATTTCCGACCAGGCGCTGGATTCCTTGAAAAAGGAGCTTTTTGATTTGGAAACCGCCCATCCGGATTTGATTTTACCGGATTCCCCCAGCCAAAGGGTGGAGGGCAAGCCGTTGGAAAAATTTGAAAAATTCACCCATTTGTCGCCGATGCTTTCCTTAAACGACGCGTTTTCGGAGCCGGATATGGCCGATTGGCGGGAACGGATCGGCCGCTTGCTTTCCGATGCCGACCGCGCCCGGATTGATTTTTATTGCGAGCCCAAACTTGACGGATTGGCCATTGAGCTGATCTATGAGGACGGAATTTTGGCGGCGGGCGCCACGCGCGGCGACGGCCGGATCGGCGAGAACGTTACCAACAATCTGAAAACTGTTGAGGCGATTCCCCTGCGCTTGCGCGCGGCGGAGGATATTGCCGCGGATTTGCGCGCCGCCGGCTTGGAAGATATGGCTTCTGCGGTTACCCGCGGCGGGTGGCGGCATTTGGCGGTGCGCGGCGAAGTGGTGGTGACGCGCCGCGATTTTGACGCGATCAACGACAATCAAAGAAAAAAAGAACTGCCGGAATTTGCCAACCCCCGCAACCTGGCCGCCGGATCAATCCGCCAGCTGGATCCCAAAATCGCGGCCTCTCGCCGGCTGGATTCAAATTGCTATAAACTGGTGACCGATTTGGGGCAAAAAACCCACGAGGAAGAGCACCGGTTTTTGGAGATTGCGGGATTCAAGACCAACAATAAATTCAGCCGTTTTTGTGCAAAGATGCAAGAGGTTTTCGCCTTTTATCGGCACTGGCGCGATCATCGCGGCCGCCTGCCCTATGAGATTGACGGCATTGTGGTGGCGGTGAACCAAAACGATTTGTTTGAAAAACTGGGTGTCGCCGGCAAATCTCCCCGCGGGGCCATCGCCTACAAATTTCCCTTGAAACAAGCCGCCACCGTGGTGGAAGACATTGTCGTGCAGGTGGGGCGCACCGGCGCGCTCACGCCGGTGGCGATTTTGCGGCCGGTTAAAGTCGGCGGCGTGATGATCTCCCGGGCGACCTTGCACAACGAAGATGAAATCCGCCGTCTGGGAGTGAAAATCGGCGACACGGTGATTGTCGGCCGCGCCGGCGACGTGATTCCCGGAATTATCGCCGTCCTGCCGGAATTGCGCACCGGCGCCGAAACCCCGTTTCGCTTGCCGAAAATTTGTCCGATGTGCGGCGGGAAAACCGAAAAAAAACCGGGTGAAGCGGTGTTGCGTTGCGTCAATCGGGATTGCTTCGCGGTGCAAAAAAGATTTTTGCGGCATTTTGTTTCCCGTGGCGCGTTCAATATTGACGGGCTGGGAGAAAAGATCATTGAACAATTGATTGACCGGGGATTGGTGCGCGGCCCGGCCGATATTTTTGACCTTAAAGAAGGCGATTTGGCGCCGCTGGCAAGATTCGGCGAAAAATCCGCCCGGAATCTGGTGGAATCGGTTGACGCCAAAAAAACGATTGGCCTGCCGCAATTCATCTACGCTTTGGGAATCCGCAATACCGGCGAACAGACCGCGCGGGCGCTGGCGGAAAAATTTGGGAACATTGAAAGTATCCGGAGCGCGTCTTTTGAAGATTTGCAAACGGTGGCCGACATCGGCCCGGTGGTCGCCGAATCCATTTGCCGCTGGTTTGCCGATCGCAAAAATACGACAATGATTGAGGGATTGCTTTCCGCCGGTGTCAAGATTTTGCCCCATCAAAAAACCGTTGGTGCCTTGGCCGGAAAAACTTTTGTGATCACCGGCACGCTGGAAAAAATGAGCCGCCAGGCCGCCAAAGACGCGGTCCGCGCCGCCGCCGGCAACGTTTCCGAAACGGTTTCCCGGAACACCGATTATTTGGTGGCGGGCGCCAATCCCGGTTCCAAGCTGGAAAAAGCGCGCCGGTCGGGGGCGGCCGTCATCGGCGAAGAAGACTTTTTGAAAATGATAAATGATAAATGATAAATGATAAATGATAAATGATAAATGATAAATGATAAATCATTCTTTCTTTGTTTCACATTTCAAAAGATTTGACGGAGTTGTTTTTTTCGCTCCTCTGGCGCTGGCGGGACTGGGGCTGCTTTCCATTTACAGCAATTTGTCGCGCGCGGGCGACTTTTCCGCTTTTTGGCGCCAAGCGGCGTTTTTGGGGATCGGCGTTGCCGCAATGCTGGCGGCGAGTTTTTTTGATTGGCGGATTTTCAAGGAAAATTCGGCGGCGGTGCTGATTTTCTACGCGGTGTCAATCGCCGCGCTGGCGGGATTGTTTTTTTTCGGTTCTTCCGTTCGCGGCGTGAGAACATGGTATGATCTGGGCGTTTTCACTCTTGATCCGATTGAATTGCTCAAGCCCGCGCTGTTGGCGCTGTTGGCGAAATATTTTTCCCGGCGCCACGAAACAATGTATCAGATCCGGCATTTGACGCTCACCGGGCTCTATGCGGCTCTGCCCGCCGTGCTGATCTTTTTCCAGCCGAACTTGGGGCCGTGTTTGGTGATCATCCCTCTTTGGATCGGGATGCTGCTGATGGCGGGCGCAAAAAAAACGCATCTGCTTTTCCTGCTGGCGGGATTTTTGGCGCTTTTTGTTCTGGGGTGGATTTTTCTTTTTAAAGACTACCAAAAGGACCGGATCACGGATTTTTTCGCGCCCAAAGATCCGCTGGGCGTTTCATGGAGCCAGAATCAGGCGCGCATTGCCGTGGGCACCGGCGGCATTTTGGGCAAGGGATTCGCGCAAGGATCGCAAGCGCAATACGGCTTTTTGTCCGAACCGCAAACCGACTTTATTTTCGCGGCGATCATTGAAGAATTCGGGCTTTTAGCCGGCGCCGCCGTGCTGTTTCTGTTGTTTATGATTGTCTGGCGCTTGACGCGCGCCGCGCGCCGCGCCCGCGATAATTTTTCAAAATTCTTCCTGGCGGGATTGGCGATGTTGTTGTTCGCGGAGGCGGCGGTCCACATCGGAGTGAACATCGGCTTTTTGCCCATTATTGGCTTGCCATTGCCGCTGGCAAGCTATGGCGGATCAAATTTGATTTCAACGCTGGCGATGCTGGGCGTGGCCCAGGGAATGATTTCCGGCCGCGGCATTTTGCCGTCCGAAAACGAACGCCGGGAATGATTGATTTCGGGATACGCTAGTTTGCGAGGTTCGCGAAGGGACTCGCGAAGGTCTAACCTTCGCATTAACGAAGGTTAGACCTTCTCTTTGGAGACCTTCGCTTTGTAACTGCTCACTGGGTCTAAAATTAAAAGGGTCTATCCCTCGTTACTGCGAGGGTTAGACCCTTTTAATTTTGTGCTTACAATTCTTTGCCAGGGTCTAACCCCCGCGATTATCCCTCGGATTACCTCGGGACAGGCACGGGGGACAGACCCTTAAAATACAAAAATACGCTACCCCAGTGAGTGGTTGCTTCGCTTTGGATTGATTTCTTTTGCTGTTTTGTTTTATAATGAAATCAATGATCAATTATCAATTATCAATGATTATTTATCAGTGATCGGTAATCAATTACGTAATCAATTACGTAATAGGTCTAATAATAATAAAGAAAAAATGTCCAACAATTTTTCCAAGTTTACGGTCTACGCGGCGCTCTTTCTGGTTCCCTTGTTCACTTTGCCATTCACGGCCAACGTCCTGGATTTTCCCAAGCAATTCTTGCTTTTATTCCTCACGATTATCGGATTTGTTTTCTGGCTTTGGGCGGCGGTGAGCGAGCGAAAATTCCACATCAATCTCAATCCGATCAATCTCCTTCCTCTCGGCCTGATCGCCGCGGTTTTCATTTCCGGCGTTTTTTCCCTGTATCGCTACGGCAGTTTTTGGGGCTGGCCCCTGCCGGTGGCGGAAAGTTTTGCCGCGGTCGCGAGTTTTGGCCTGCTCTATTTTTTAGTGGTCAACAATTTCAGAAAATCCGATCTGCCCGATTTGATCGCCGTTCTGGGAATTTCGGCGGCGATGGCGGCGGTCTACGGCGTTTTACAAGCTTTCGGCATTTATTTGACGCCATTTTTGTCCTATGCAAAAGATAATCCGGCGTTCAACACCGTGGGATCAACCGGCGGGTTTTTGGTGTTCCTGGCAGTGGCGCTGGCGATGATCTTGCCGCTGGCGTTTTCTGCGAAAAACCGATGGGCGATTCCCATGAAGATATGCGCCGTGATTTTGTTTGGCGCGCTGATTTTCTTCAACGGCGCGATCACCGTTTATCTGCCGTCAAAAGCGGGCGCCGCGGGATATGATTTTTCCCTGGCGCCGTGGATCGCCTTGGGGACGGGGATGCTTTTTCTGGTGGTCTTTGCCATCAACAACCAAAAATTTTCGGAGAGAAACCGGGGAATGAAGAATGTGGCCAGCGTTTTGTTCTTTTGCGCGGTGCTGTTTTCCGTTTTTAACATTTTTGCCCGGCCGATCGTTTTGCAGATTTCGGAGAACTTGGGCAAAAACATCGGCGGCCAGATCGGTTCGGAGATTGCTTTGCGGCAGGCGAATTCGGCGGGAGTGGCGGTGGAAACTTTGAAACAGTCCCCGCGGGAATTTTTCCTCGGCTCCGGCCCGGGAACTTTCGGCTATGACTATGTGAAATTCCGGCCCAAACAGATTGCGCAGGACAATCTGGGATGGAACTTGACGTTCTTTTCCGGGTCATCGGAGTTTCTCAATCGCGTCGCCACCACCGGCGTTTTGGGCGGCTTGTTTTTCCTTTTGCTGATATTGGCATGGATCATTGAGGGGTTCCGCGTTCTGGTGCGGGAGGAGGAAAAGACATTCTTGCCGCTGGCGGTTTTTTCCGGATGGCTGGCGATTGCCGTTGCCGCGTTTTACTACCCGTTCAATCTGGCACTGATGATGCTTTTCTGGTTCCTGTTGGCGGCGGTGGTGGCGATAAATCAGGAAAAGACAGTGTTGTTCCCGTTGGACACTCTCAAAAAAAATTATGCCGCGTCAATGATTTTCGTGGTCTTGCTGATCGCCGCGATTGCGCTGATGGTGCAAAGCGCCAAAAATTATTACGCGGAAGTTGCCTATCTGGAAGCGGTGGAAGCGTTCGCAAAGAAAGATATTGCCACGGCGGTTCAAAAACTCAATATTGCCGCCGACGCCACGAACCGCTTGCAGGACAACTATTTAACGGGACTGGCGCAGGCCTACTGGGCGCAGGCCGAGCAGGAGATTGAACAGAAAAAGGATCAAGAGGCGCAAGTCGCTCTGCAGGCCGCCGCGCCTTATTTGCAGGAAGCGGTGAAAAACGCCGTCCAGAGCACGGAGATTGCCAATCCCAGCAATTCTTTCAATTGGGCGTTCCGGGCGCAGATCTACCGCAAATTGATCGGCGTTGACGAAGGGTTTGACGATTGGGCGCTGGATATGTATGAAAAGGCGATTAAGCTGGAAACTTCCAATCCGACGCTTTACAACGAAGTGGGGCAGGTCTATCTGATTAAAAACGATTTGGAAAAGGCCAAGATCGCGTTTGAGAAAGCGGTGGAATTGATGCCTCAGTACATTGATGCCCATTATTATCTGGCGCTGATCGCCGACAAGAAAGGAGACCGCGCCGCGGCAATCGGGCATTTGGAAATTGTCGGACAGCTTCTGCCGGCCGATGATGCCGCTTCCCGGGAAAATGTTGAGAAGGCGATTGACATTCTGCGTCGCGGCGGATCAATCTCGTCGCCAACCGCGGAATCAACGCCGTCTGCCTCGCCGGCAAGCGGAGGCGAAATCCCGGCGTCAAACGGTCAGGAAAATGCCGCGGAAAGCGCGCCGGCGGGCGCTTCCGAACCCGCGCCGGAGGATGTTTTGCCGCCGGAACCGTCCGCCGGAAATGATTGACCGGCGGTACGGACCGCCCGTGATGGCGGATTGCCGTTCTTTTGATCTGCGATTTAAAAGGATGCTTTCCAAAAAAGAATGATGAGCATTGGAAAATGCCAACAATTTTTGCGATTTATCTCCGGCCTGACGATTTTTCTCCTGCTGTTTTTGGGAGGTTTGAGCCGGCCGCTTTCGGCGCATGCCGCCGGCGGTTTCGGCGGCATTGAAATTGCCGCCGATTTTAATTTTTCCCGCGTTATTGCCGCCGCGGACGGATTTTTTTCCGGAATTTGCCGGGAAGTTGCCGCCGGCACTGGCACCATTGCCGATTTTTGTGCCACCGCCGAGGAAACTTTTAGGCACGAAATTGTTTCTGCCGGCCGTGAGATTGCCGGCAGAGCACAGTCATTTTTGACGACTGCCGGCACGACTGCCGGCCGTAGCGTTGCCAGCCTCAAATCCGGAATTTCCGAAACAGAAAACGATCTTTTACAAGGCGTGGTCGTGGTAAAAGACGAGGTTTTTCCCGAATTTGGCCGCCGGACTGTTGCCACTGCCGCGGCCGCCGCGGGATTTACCACGGCTTTGGGAGAAAAATCCGGACAAAAAATTACCGCCGGCGTGATAACGGCGGCGACCGCCGGCAATTCTGTTATAAAAAACGCCTTTGCGGGGATTGCCGTTGTAAGCGATATGGGGCAAAGCGCCGGCCGGGCCGCAATGGCCGGAATCTTTGCCGCCGGTGATGCGGGACAACGCGCAGGGCGAGCCGTTATCGGCGGAGTTTTTGCCGTCGGTAGCGCGGGGCAAAGGGCAACGCAGACCGCCGCGGGCGGCATTTTTGTCGCGGGCCGCGGGTTTTCATTCATTGCCGACACCGCCACCGGCGCGATCGCGGACGGGGTCTATAATTTGGGGGACGCTTTCGGCCAAACGCTGGGACTGGCGGGAGACATTTTGGAACTCGGACGGGGAAACGTTGCCTATGGATTGCGCCGCGCCGATTATGATCTCAAGATTACGGCGCGCGCCGGACGGGCGAGCGTGGCGGAATTTTTTGACGACGTCAACAATGGCGTCCGCGACCGCTTGCGCCGCTGGCTGGGGATAGAAGATTCTCCGGGCAATGATCAATTATCAATGAATGACCAAATTTCCAATGATCAAGGATTTTCAGAGGGTCTAACCCTCTTGGAAGATCAGAGGGTTAGACCCTCTGAAAATCAATCTCCAACGATTGTCCAGAACGTCTATCCGGAGCGGGAAATACAAACCAAGGAGATTCAAACCGTTCACACCAAAGAAGTTCAAATCAAAACCGAAACCATTGTTGTTGACGGGGGTACCAAGAACACGGTGGAGCACATCTCGCGCCAATTGGATTCGGACCGCCCCAATTATTCTCTGGGACAGGTTTTTTCCCTGCCGCCGAGCCTTGACGCCAAGACTTTGCGCATCGGGGATTCTTCGGGCGTTGATTTCACCGTGGATCGGGACGGCAACGCCGGGACCAACAATTTGAACGTTGCCGCCGACGCGGTGATACGGGGAAATTTGACCGTGGCGGGCGCGCAAACTTACAGCGGTGCGGCAAGATTTGAGGTCTCCACCGACGGCCCGGCGCTGGCGGCGATCCAGAACGGTGCCGGCGCGGCACTCCAAGCCGACGATATTTTACTCAAGGATTATAAAATTGATTTTTCCGGTTTGGGATCGCTGGAAATTGACAGCAACGGTTATTTGATTTTGGCCTCTCAAAGCGGTAAAATAAAAGCGGCGGACGGCAGCGTTTTCTACACCGCCGGCGGGCATCCGATAAACGCTCCCGGCGAGGAAATTTTACGCGCGTCAACGCCGATTTTTGGGTTTGATATTCCGGCGCGCACCGCCGCGGGTGACTTTGTGGCGATTTCCAAAGAGATGGTTTTGAGCGGCGATTCGTTCCCCGCGGCAATGGAAGGCACTGCCCGCGTTTATAAACTGAACATCGTTTATTCCGACGATGCCGCCGCTTCTCCGTCGTCGTGGCGGATATATAACATTACCGATGGCACTGCCGGGGAAGAGTTTGCCGTGCCGGCGGCGCAAACGGGCGGATTGGCGGAAAGCGCGACATATATCACCGCAGAATTGACCTTGCCGGCCGCGGGCAAAAAGTGGCGGGTGGAGGCGATGCCGCCGGCGGGCAAAACCATCCAAGTCTACCGAATTTCCCTTGAAGCCTATGACCGGATTGACTGATAAACGATAAATAATAATTGATAATTAATAATTAATGAATTATCACTTATCAATGATCAATTATCACTTATCAATGATCAATTATCACTTATCAATTATCAATTATCACTTATCAATTATTAATTATTAATGATCAGTTATCACTTATCAGTTATCACTTATCAATGATCAATTATTAAACCAAGAATATGTTCAAAATTTTCAAAAAACGGGTAGTGCCCCTGCCGCATCCGAAATTGCCGATTGCCAAAAGAGCAAAATTCACTTCTCTGCTTTTTATTGCCGTGTCAATTTTCATCGGTTCGGCGATTATCTGGGCGGCGGATATGTATTATGACATTGACGCGCAAAAAGTGGTGATCAACGAAGTTCAGCGCGTGGTTAAATCCGGTACCACCGCGCTGGAAATTTTGGGCATTGCCAAATTCGGCGACGGCGGCGCGGCCGATTACGCCCAATTTTCCCAAACCGGCGATTTAGGTTTTTTTGGCGCCGCGGACACGGTTTCAAAATCGGACGGCGCATTCACGATCCAGACCGCGGGGCAGAATTTAAATCTGCAAACCACCGGCTCGGGAACACTGCTGGTGTCGTCGGCGGGCGCGTTGAATTTTTCGGCGAACGCGACATCAACATGGAATTTGGGGGCCAACACGCTGGCGGTGTCGTCGCAAAACTTTAATGTTTCCGCCGACGGCAACATTACCGCGCAAGCCGGTTACGGGCTGGACACGATTGCCGCCGGCGCGCTGAATTTGGGCAACACCGCGGCGACATCGGTGAATATCGGCAACACCGCGGCGACATCGCTTGGAATGGGCGCGGGCGGGAGCTTGGCGCGCACGATTAACATCGGCACCGGCACGGGGGCAGACACCATCAACATTGGCACCGGTTTGACCGGCGCCGACATCATTGCCATCGGCGGCGGGAGCGGCACGCTGGCGATCAATACCGGTGATTGGGGCATTTCAACTACCGGTGCGATGACGGGAATTTCCGGAATCACCACCAACGGCGGCTACACGCAGACTGGTAGCGGCGCCAACACTTTTTCCGGCGCGGCCTCATTCACCGCGGACAACACCGGACTGGCGGTGACCAACAATGCCACAGTCGGTGGCACGCTGGGAGTAACCGGATTGACGACGCTGGGCGGTAATTTGACATTTTCGGGCACTGCCGCGCGCACCATCACCGGGCCGGCGACCGGCGGCATGACCTTGGCGGTGGCCGGCGGGCCGATAGATCTGACTACTACCGGTTCCGGGGCGATTACGCTTAATTCGGCGGGGCAGTTGATACTGCAGTTTGGCGCGGCCGGGGGATTCACCTTGGGGGACGGCGCGACCAATTACTTTCAGATTGCCGCGGACGGCACCTTGACTTTGGCCACGGGCGCGGGCGATGAAATCGTTTTGAATCCCGCGGGCGTGGCGGCGGGAGTCGTGCGGCTGGGACCCGGCGATGTGATTCTGACGGACGGCGGCGGCGCCGCAATGCGGACTTCGGGAGAAGAAATTATGCGCGGGATGGCGCCGATCTTCGGTTTTGATATGCCGGCGCGCACCGCGTCAACGGATTATATCGCGGTGTCGCGGGAGTTGGAAGATTATCCGTTTCCCGCGGCGATGACGGGCACCACGCGCGTGCACAAATTTGTGATCCGCTATGCCGATACCGTGAGCACCCAGACCACCTGGCAGGTTTATAACACCACCGACAGCGCGGCCGCCGCGACATTTACCGTGCCCGCATCGGCGTCAAGCAATTTGGAGAAAGGGGAAGTCTACACCACCGACGCGGTGACCGTGCCGGTTGACACCGATGACTGGCGCTTGGACGTGAGGGTTGCCGATGGCTCCGACGGCACGATACAAATCTACCAGATATTTTTGGCGGCCTACGACCGGGTGAATTAGAGCAATTTTCACTTATCAATTATCAATTATCAATTATCAGTTATCACTTATCACTTATCAATTATTAATTATTAATGATCAGTTATCACTTATCAGTTATCACTTATCAATGATCAATTATTAAACCAAGAATATGTTCAAAATTTTCAAAAAACGGGTAGTGCCCCTGCCGCATCCGAAATTGCCGATTGCCAAAAGAGCAAAATTCACTTCTCTGCTTTTTATTGCCGTGTCAATTTTCATCGGTTCGGCGATTATCTGGGCGGCGGATATGTATTATGACATTGACGCGCAAAAAGTGGTGATCAACGAAGTTCAGCGCGTGGTTAAATCCGGTACCACCGCGCTGGAAATTTTGGGCATTGCCAAATTCGGCGACGGCGGCGCGGCCGATTACGCCCAATTTTCCCAAACCGGCGATTTAGGTTTTTTTGGCGCCGCGGACACGGTTTCAAAATCGGACGGCGCATTCACGATCCAGACCGCGGGGCAGAATTTAAATCTGCAAACCACCGGCTCGGGAACACTGCTGGTGTCGTCGGCGGGCGCGTTGAATTTTTCGGCGAACGCGACATCAACATGGAATTTGGGGGCCAACACGCTGGCGGTGTCGTCGCAAAACTTTAATGTTTCCGCCGACGGCAACATTACCGCGCAAGCCGGTTACGGGCTGGACACGATTGCCGCCGGCGCGCTGAATTTGGGCAACACCGCGGCGACATCGGTGAATATCGGCAACACCGCGGCGACATCGCTTGGAATGGGCGCGGGCGGGAGCTTGGCGCGCACGATTAACATCGGCACCGGCACGGGGGCAGACACCATCAACATTGGCACCGGTTTGACCGGCGCCGACATCATTGCCATCGGCGGCGGGAGCGGCACGCTGGCGATCAATACCGGTGATTGGGGCATTTCAACTACCGGTGCGATGACGGGAATTTCCGGAATCACCACCAACGGCGGCTACACGCAGACTGGTAGCGGCGCCAACACTTTTTCCGGCGCGGCCTCATTCACCGCGGACAACACCGGACTGGCGGTGACCAACAATGCCACAGTCGGTGGCACGCTGGGAGTAACCGGATTGACGACGCTGGGCGGTAATTTGACATTTTCGGGCACTGCCGCGCGCACCATCACCGGGCCGGCGACCGGCGGCATGACCTTGGCGGTGGCCGGCGGGCCGATAGATCTGACTACTACCGGTTCCGGGGCGATTACGCTTAATTCGGCGGGGCAGTTGATACTGCAGTTTGGCGCGGCCGGGGGATTCACCTTGGGGGACGGCGCGACCAATTACTTTCAGATTGCCGCGGACGGCACCTTGACTTTGGCCACGGGCGCGGGCGATGAAATCGTTTTGAATCCCGCGGGCGTGGCGGCGGGAGTCGTGCGGCTGGGACCCGGCGATGTGATTCTGACGGACGGCGGCGGCGCCGCAATGCGGACTTCGGGAGAAGAAATTATGCGCGGGATGGCGCCGATCTTCGGTTTTGATATGCCGGCGCGCACCGCGTCAACGGATTATATCGCGGTGTCGCGGGAGTTGGAAGATTATCCGTTTCCCGCGGCGATGACGGGCACCACGCGCGTGCACAAATTTGTGATCCGCTATGCCGATACCGTGAGCACCCAGACCACCTGGCAGGTTTATAACACCACCGACAGCGCGGCCGCCGCGACATTTACCGTGCCCGCATCGGCGTCAAGCAATTTGGAGAAAGGGGAAGTCTACACCACCGACGCGGTGACCGTGCCGGTTGACACCGATGACTGGCGCTTGGACGTGAGGGTTGCCGATGGCTCCGGCGGCACGATACAAATCTACCAGATATTTTTGGCGGCCTACGACCGGGTGGATTAGAACAATTTTCAGTTTTCAATTTTCAGTTTTCATTGAATTGACAATGAGCCAATTATCAAACAAATACGAGCTTGAAGAAAGGACGGCCAGATTCGGCGAGGCTGTGATAGGATTTTGCCAAAGCGTTAAACAGGATACAATTTCAAAACCCTTGATATCTCAACTGGTAAGAGCGGGAACGAGCGTCGGCGCGAATTATATGGAAGCCAATGGCGCGTGCTCAAAAAAAGATTTTGCCAACAAAATTTTTATATGCAAAAAAGAGGCGCAAGAAACAAAACACTGGATAAGAATGATGGCAAAATGCTGTCCCGATAAAAAAGATATTTTGGGAAAGATTTGGCAGGAGGCGCAGGAGCTGACATTAATTTTCCAAAAAATAACCAGCTCGTTGCGTTGATCCGGATTCGTTTGTTTAACTGAAAATTGAAAATTGTCCCCGCTCCCTGTTTCCCGTTTGAAATTTGTTTGAAAACTGAAAATTGAAAATTC